>JAJDAM010000106.1 GCA_029261905.1 Deltaproteobacteria bacterium | reverse complement strand
CTTGACGGGATTGTTTCGCAGCGCAGTCCCGGCCTACATCATCGCGATCGTGCTGATGGTCAGCCTTGCGGGTTCGGTCGCGCTGGAAGGCGGAGCTGCGGCCACTTTCGCCGGTGCACTGCTGTTCGCGGTTTCGGATGTCTCCGTCGCGCGAAACAGCTTCATCGAAGAAAAATTCATCAACAGCGCATGGGGACTGCCGGCTTACTTCGTGGCACAGTTGATTCTGGCCAGCACCGCAACGGTCTGACCCGAAGCAGCGGCTACCTGTATCGTCACCTGGATTTCATCAGCCCTGTGTCATCAGCCGTGTCATCAGCCGTTTCATCAGGAAAGGGAGGCAAGCACAATGAGCGCCGCGAAGTACGTCATCATCTTGTTCTGGGCGTACTGTGCGTATTGTTTTTCGGTCGATTCCAATGACCCGTGGATCACGATGGGACGGCTGCTCTTCTGGGCTACCGCGATTGCTCATGTGGCCGAATTCGCGATGTTTGCGAGCGTGTTTCGCGAGGCCGGCGGCAGCTTGGCCAGCCACTTCACCAAAACGATCGCTTTCGGGCTCTTCCACGTCCGCGAAGTCCGAGCGCAGCTCGAATCTCCGAAACCCTAGCCGGCCGGTTCGAGCCCGAAGGACACACCTTCCTCCGGCGGTTCGCGTCAGGTAAGCTCCTCTCCCTCCGAACCTCCGATGAACGTCGCGATGCCAAACGCGTCGACGATGATTCGAACAGCTTTTGACCTGAGCTCCTGATGGAACTCTCCAGCATGAGTTCGAAAAGAAAGGTACGACGACCATGAGCCAGCCCTCCTCCTCCAAGATCACAGATGGGAACTTCTTCGAAGATTTCGCGACCGGCCAGATCTTTCACAATGCCATTCCGCGTACGTTGACCGAAGGCGACATCGCGTTGTACATCGCGTTGACCGGCGACCGGAGACCGCTGCACTGCTCGAGCGAGCTGGGGAAGACGCTGGGTTTTCGTCGCGAAATCGCCCACGACCTGCTGGTCTTCCACATCGTGTTCGGACGCGCGGTGCCCGACGTTTCGCTGAACTCTCCCGCCAACCTCGGGTACGCGGACGTTCGGTTCGGCGTTCCGGTGCTACCGGGTGACACGCTCCACGCACGCACCGAGGTGCTGGGAAAGCGCGAGACGTCACGGGGTGATGTCGGCATCGTCTGGGTGCGCACGGAGGGATTCAACCAACGCGATGAACGAGTGCTGCACTTCTACCGCTGGGCGATGGTGAACAAGCGCAAACCCGACGTGAAGACCGGCGCCAATGACGCGCCCGATCTGCCCGATCACGTGTCCACGGAGAACCTGCTGGTGCCCGCCGAGCTCGACGTTTCGAACTTCGATCCGATCGTGACCAGCGGCGAGTTCTTCTGGGAGGACTACGAGCCCGGCGAGCGGATCGCGCACCCTCAGGGCATGACGATCGAGGACGCCGAGCACCAGATGGCCACGCGTCTGTATCAGAACAACGCGCGCGTGCATTTCAACCATCACACCCAGAAAGACGCACGCCTCGGCAAGCGGATCATCTATGGCGGCCACATCATTTCACTGGCCCACGCGATCTCCTTCGACGGACTCGAAAATGCATTGAGGGTGCTCGCCTTCAACGCCGGCACACACGCGAACCCGACCGTAGCCGGCGACACGTTGTACGCGCTGACGGAAGTGATCGAACGCATCGATCTCGGACGCGACGACCTCGGCGCGTTGCGACTGCGCTTGATCGGTGTCAAGAACGAGGACCCGTCGACGGCGGGCTTCGCGCCCAAGACGAGCGAGGGCGGCAAGGAGCGCTACCGCGACAGCGTCGTGCTCGACCTCGACTACACGGTACTGATGCCAAAACGGCGCTGACGCCGAGATCATGCGGCCAGAAATTTACAGCAAGCGAGACGAACGAGGACGGTGTCATGCGCTGGCAACGAACGGGTCGGAGCCGAAACGTCGAGGATCGCCGCGGACATAGGCCGGGCCGCGGGCGCATTGCGCTCGGGCGTGCGATTCCCGCTGCGCGGGGCGGACGCCTGGGGATCGGCGGCATCGTATTGATCCTGGCCGCCAGCTACTTCCTCGGTATCGATCCGATGGTGCTGCTCGGAGGCGGGGGCCTGGGTGGCTCGACGCAGGTGGGCATCGATCCGAACACCCCGATGGGCGGTACGACCACCCCCGGCGGATCCGCGGCATTGCGCACGACTCCTCAGGAAGAAGAACTCGTCGACTTCGTGTCGTTCGTCCTCGACGATCTGCAAAGCACCTGGTCCCAACTTCTGCCCGGCTATCGCGACGCCCAGCTCGTGCTGTTCCGCGACGCCACGCAGTCCGGCTGCGGGCTCGGACAGAGTCAAATGGGTCCGTTCTACTGCCCGCGCGATGGCAAGGTCTACGTCGATCTCTCGTTTTATGGAGATCTCCGCAGTCGGTTCGGCGCGCCTGGCGACTTCGCTCAGGCCTATGTGCTGGCGCACGAGATCGGTCACCACGTGCAGAATCTGACCGGCGTCGAGGCATCGGTGCGCGAGACCCAGCGGGCGAGACCCCGGCAGCAGAACGAGCTGTCGGTGCGGATGGAACTACAAGCCGACTGTCTGGCGGGCGTCTGGGCGCATCAGACCGCAAGACGCGGAACGCTCGAAGCGGGCGATGTCGAGGAGGGGTTGCGCGCTGCCGCAGCGATCGGAGACGACCGGATTCAGAGTTCCAGCGGACGTGGTGTGCGTCCCGAGTCGTTCACGCATGGGACATCTGAGCAGCGCCAGACCTGGCTGCGGCGCGGCATCGATTCAGGAAACCCGGATTCGTGTAACACATTCGAAACCATTTGAGCCGGCGATCTATTCCGGCAGCCGTCCGGCGCGCCCCCCTGCCATCGCCGACCGAAATGGCTCCTGCAACGAATCGATCCACGAGGGCTTCGGGCGCCAGATATGGTTGCGTCCAACCTTGACCGAAGTCGCCGCGAACGAAAGCAGATAGAGGGTCGTGACGGGTCGATCGCTGAGGGTTGCGAAGAGGTGCGGAATCGATTCTGACAGATCGATCGCTCGCTCGACGCCCCAGGCCGCGGATCAAACGCGCTTGGGCTTCTTCCGGGAGGGTTTCGAAGGTCGATTCTTCGGCACCCACCGGTGCCCCTCCACCAGCTTGAGCAGATCGAACGCACTGATCATTCCGGCCACGCGTTGCTCGTGCGTGACGACCAGTCGATGGATGCTGTGATTGCGCATGATGCGAGCGGCAACGCTTGCATCATCGTACTGCGAAACCACGTAGACCTTTTCGGTCATGATCGTTCGAACTGGAGATTCGGCCTGCAGGCTCGGCACGAGATCAGTCGTGGAGACGATGCCGATGGGTTGCCCTTCGCTATCGACGACCGGAATGGCGCCGATCTTGTTGCGCTGCAGGATGCGCCGGACCCGATCGATGCTGACATGGGGTTCTGTCGTTACGACGGCTGCCGTCATGAGATCGTGAACCTTGGCGTTCATGTTTTCTCCCAGACCTTCGGGGTCGCCGAATCCGCGTACGTTGATGCCGCAAATGATACCGCGCCCGATTCAGGGTGGGGGCCTGACGCTGGCAGCAGAAGTCGCGATCTCCAACTTCGCAAGAGATCGATCATGCATGTGTGAAAGGAACAGCAGCGCACCGATCGAGCCGATCAGCGCGAACAACATATCCAACTGAGTGTCCAAGATGTCTCCTTGTGTGCCCAGAAAGGACTCCGCCGACTGCCCGCCGATCAGCGCCGCCCACCACTCGATCATTTCGTAGAACGCACTGAACGCCAGACAGACGCAGACCGCCAGAAAGAACAACCAGCCGCCGGGCCGCAGTGGCGACAGCCGGATCAGAATCTCTCGTGTCAGAATCGCCGGAACGAAGCCCTGTGCAAGATGCCCGAGCCGGTCGTAGTGGTTTCGTGACAGATCGAGTAGA
>JAJDAM010000105.1 GCA_029261905.1 Deltaproteobacteria bacterium | reverse complement strand
GCAACCCCTGCGCAACTTCGCTTCACGACGAAGGGCGCAGAAATAGGGTTCACGCTATGGGTTCGGCGGAAACTCGGGGCCGTCGACCATGAAGCTGCGAACACGAATCGCCCATTTCCTTGCGATCGGGGCGTTGCTGTTCGTGGCTGACCGCTTGGTTGGGGAGCGGTACCGGCCGACGGACACTGCGACGGTGCAAGAATTGCCTGTGGTCTCCCCTGCGACGTTGGCACGGCTTCGAGCTGGATGGCTCCGAGATACGGGCCGAAATCCGACGGAATCGGAGTGGAGGCGCCTGGTCGATGCGGAAGTAGACGACGAACTGCTGCTTCGCGAAGCGCGAAGGCGAGGTTTCCATCTCAGCGACGCGCTGGTTCGGCGCCGCCTTGCCCGCAATGTCGAGTTTGCCTCTACACGGCCCGCCGATGGGGTCGGAAGGGTCACCGAAGCACTGGAATTGGGCTTGGACAAGACGGACCTCGTCGTACGCCGCCGACTGATCCAGAAGATGAAGCTGCTTGCTTTCGATACGGAAACGCCTGCCGACGAGGAACTCTCGCAATACCTTGCAGCCAACAGCGATCGCTTCGAGCGAGGCGAGCGAATCGATCTGGAGCACATCTTCTTCGATTCGGATCGCCGAGGAAATGCAGAATTCGATGCCAGTGCGTCACTTGCGGAGTTGGATCCGACCGACCCGCAGCGCCCAGCAAACGTCGGCGACGCGTTCATTCACGGTGCCCATACCGGCCTGGTTTCGAGGGAGGGTTTGGCGCAGCGATTTGGCGAGGCATTTGCGGAATCGGTTTTCGGCGCGGAAATCGCGGGCTGGACCGGGCCGATCAGGTCCAGTTTCGGCTCGCATCTCGTCTGGGTGCACGAGCGGCGAGCGCCACGAATCCCCCCGCTCGAAGTCGTTCGCGCGGAGGTGGCCGAGGCGCTGCTCGCTGAGCGCAGGCGAGCTTCACTGAAGAAGCTGCTCGACGGTCTGCGAAGCGAAACGACCGCTCGAGTCGAACACCGACAACTGCGATGACCGAACGAAATCGCACACGCGCTCTTCTATCGACTGGCGTGCTGGGTCTCCTCTGTCTTTTTGCTGGCTCGGCAGCGGCGCATCCGCTGGCACCATCGCTTCTCGGACTTCGTGAGGGCGAGGGGGCGATCGTAGAGGTGGTCTGGAAGACGCCGGTACTGCAGGCAGCGGGCACCACCCTTCGACCACGTTTACCGGGTTCTTGTGGAACTCCCGAGTCGACGATGGATTCGATCGTCGCGGGCGGTGCGACGCAGAGATGGACCGCTCAGTGTGGCGAATTGGTCGGGACGCGAATCGGTGTCGAAGGACTCGAACGAAGTCGCACCGACACGATCGTCCGGGTGGAATTCAGGGATGGGCGCAAGTGGAGCGCGGTGTTGAGTCCAGACGAACCTGAACGGATCATTCCTCCAACCGTCACGTGGTTGGAGGTCGCCACCGATTACGGAGTGATCGGTTTCGAGCACGTGATCAGTGGAGTCGACCATCTGCTGTTCGTGCTGGGGTTGCTGTTGCTCATGCCCACGGCACGATTGCGAGTTGCAACCATCAGCGCATTTACGCTGGGCCACAGCGTCACGCTGGCATTTGCGGTGCTGGGATTCGCGCGGGTACCCGTCGGGCTGATCGAACTGACGATTGCAGCCAGCATCTTCGTTCTCGCCATCGAGTTGGCCAGGGCTCCGGACACGTCATCGGCGTTGAGACGACATCCCTGGGCGATGACCGGTGCGTTCGGCTTGCTGCACGGTTTTGGTTTTGCAGGTGCGTTGGGACAGATCGGGTTGCCGCAACAGGATCTGGCACTCGCGCTGGGCGCTTTCAACGTGGGAATCGAACTCGGTCAGCTGGCATTCGTTGTGGCAGCGTTGGCGGTGATTTCGCTGATCGGACCGATCTTGCGTCTCGCGCCGTCCGCGATCGCGAGTCTGCCGAGCTACGTGATCGGATCGACCGCCGCGTACTGGTTCTTCGATCGCCTCGCGTCGTTGATTTAGATCCGAAGATCTCCGTAGAGATCGTCACGGCCCGACCCGTGTTCTTCAGATCTTCGGCAGGTTAGACTGATCACCCGATCCGATGTGGAGGGCAAAAATGGCAAACGGCGATTCGGCTGACCAGCAACGCAAACACGCAGAGAAGGTCGAAAAGACCGAAGACACCTGGCGGGAAGAGCTCACCCCCGATCAATTCGAGGTGTGCCGTCAAAAAGCGACGGAGCGTCCCTTCACCGGCGAGTACAACGACTGCAAGGACAAGGGCGTCTACCGCTGCACTGCCTGCGGCAACGAGTTGTTCAGTTCGGATACGAAATATGACTCGGGTTCGGGCTGGCCGAGTTTTTTCGAAGTACTGGGAGACGACAGCGTGCGGACCGAAGTCGATATGAGTGCTGGCATGGCTCGGACCGAAGTGCTCTGCAAACGCTGCGACTCTCACCTGGGGCATGTCTTCCCGGACGGTCCCGCGCCGACGGGTCAGCGATACTGTATGAATTCGATCGCGCTGGATCTGGAGACGAAGGACTAGCCAGCCGCTTCGGCAGGTTCATCTCAGCCCAGACGGGATAGCCGCGACAGGAAATCGAAAGTCCGGTCGACGGCACCGGGGTCTGCTTCGACGGGGAACAGGATCGCGTTGAAGTCGCTGACCCCGAGCACGGCCAAGTGGTCGAGTGCGTCGAGGACTTCGACTTCGTCTCCGATCAGCGCGACGTCTGCGGCGGACGTCAGGTCCTGGCTCTCCAGCACCCGGCGGTACGACGGCAGACGGGAGCTTTGTTTCGTGAACTCGTGGGCGGACCGGCGACCCGACTCGGTGTCCGAGGTGATTGCAATCGGAAGCCCGCAGACGATTCGCGGTTCAGGACGGTCCGCACGATCCGCGGCATCGAAGACATGGGGGATCGCGAACTCCTCCAGATAGCGCGCACCCCCGAGCCAGATCGCAGCCCCATCGGCCTCCCGTCCGGCCAGCTCCAACATCTTCGGGCCCAACGCGGCCAGCAGCAGAGGCGGGGCGGTGGGTTGGGGTTCGAAGCCCAGTTTCAGAGCGGTCCGAAACTCCGTACCCGACCAATCGACTCGCTCACCGTGCAACAGCGGCCGTAGAATTTTGATGTACTCGGTGGCGTGGCGAACCGGGTGGGTGAAATCGAGCCCGAAGCGATCTGCGATCACGGCCCGATGACTCACGCCGATCCCCAATGCGAGCCGTCCGCCCGCCGCCGCCTGAACGGTCAGCGCCAGTTGCGCCAACGTCGCGGGGTGGCGTGGGTAGGTCGGGACCACCCAGCTACCGAGTTCGACACGCTCCGTCGAGCGCGCGGCCAGCGCCAATACGGTGAGTGCGTCGTAGTCGAACAGCTGACCGAGCCAGGCGGTGTGAAAACCGGCGGCATCGATCTGCTCGAATCGCGCCAGCAGTGCCTGGAGTGATGCACCCGGACCTGCGGAGGTGTAGATCCCGATTCTCAAAGTCGCTCCAACCAGGTGCGGTCTTCTTGCGCTGGGCACCGGGATTCTTGTGCCGACGAAAGGCTCGAGTATCGTGGCATCCACAACGATACGCGAAATCCGACGCGAGGAGGTCTCATGTCCGGTCCGGATTCCAGCCCCGGCGCAGCCGCGTCGAGCTCTGCCGAGTTTGCGGGACGCATCGCGCTCGTCACCGGTGGCGCCGGTGACGGCATCGGCAGCGCGACCGCACGTCGACTGGCACAAGCCGGTGCCTCAGTCGTCATCGTCGACAGTCACGAAGCGCGGACTCGGGAATTTTCCGAGCGGATTGCCGCGGAGACTGGCGCGCGGGTGCTCGGCATGCCGGGTGACATCGCCGACCGCGAGCGAATGGACGAGATCCTCGCGGCAACGCAGCAGCAGCTGGGCACTGTCGACATCCTCGTCAACAACGCCGCGCTCAACGTGTTGGGCGACGTCGTCGAACTGGATATCGCGGATTGGGACCGGGTATTGGATGTCGATCTGACCGCCTGTTTCTATCTGATCCGGCAGACCCTACCCGGCATGATGAGCCGTGGAATCGGTTCGATCATCAATGTGACTTCGGTTGCCGGCTACCTCGGCAGCGGTCGCGAAGGGCCGTATGCCGCATCGAAGGCGGCGCTCCATTCCTTGACTCGCAGCGTCGCATTCGAGGCGGGTCCGAGTGGTGTGCGCTGCAATGCCGTCGCTACCGGGATCATCTGGTCGAAGTTCGTTCGGAAATACGCCAAACAGATGGAGGCGGAGGTCGCTCGAACTCCGATGCGCCGCATCGGCGACCCCGAAGACGTCGCGGAGTTGATCGCATTTCTGAGCTCGGAGCGTTCATCGTTCATTACCGGAGAAACCATCAACATCAGTGGCGGCTGGTACATGAGTCCATGATTCGGCGCGTCGATGCCGGATTCACTGCCCCCGCCCACGACGGCCAACGGGGCCACCGCGACGGGGTTCCGGCCAAACGCGATCCGAGATAGCATCTGATGGTCCGTCAGATTCGTCGGGGTGGCCTGGTTGAAGCCGGGCTTCGATCTACCCTGGCCCTGCTGGAGGTTTGCGCGAATGTCAGAACGCTACTCGTTTCCCGCCTATCCAAACGGCTGGTTTCGCGTCGCCTACGGCCATGAACTCGAGATCGGGGATGTCGCTCCGCTGCACTACTTCGGACAGGACCTCGTGTTGTTCCGCGACGAGGCCGGCGAAGCTCACGTTCTCGATGCCCATTGTCGCCACCTGGGCGCCCACCTCGGATACGGTGGCGAGGTGGAAGGGGAAGGCATCCGCTGTCCGTTTCACGCATGGAAGTGGAACGGCGAGGGCGTCTGCACAGACATCCCGTATGCAAAGAGGATCCCCGCCGGCGCCCGAATTCGGGCCTGGCCTACCGTCGAGAAAAACGGGCTGGTGATGGTTCACCATCACGCGACGGGTGCACCACCGGGATACGAAATTCCCGATCTGCCGCAGGTCGGAGCGGACGGATGGACTCCATTCGAGATTCGTCGCTGGAAGGTGCGGAGTCGCTGGCTCGACATGAACGAAAACGCGGTCGACCAGGTCCACTTCCACTACGTGCACGGTGCAGTCACCACTCCCGAGACTCGGGTCGAGCAGGATGGGCACATTCTTCGCTGCCAGTCGCGAATGAAATTGAGGACGCCCCGCGGCGACGCGCAAGGTGGCATCGATACGACCGATTTCGGTCCGGGATTCCAGACCGTCGATCTCACGGGAATCATCGAGACGCTGATGGTCAACACGTCGACTCCAATCGACGAGGACTACACCGACGTGAGTTTCGCCTACACGATCAATGCCGAAGGGAACGAAGAGAAGGCGCGCGGAGTCGGTACCGCAATCGTCCGCGACCTCGAAAAACAGTTCGAAGAGGATCGCCCCATCTGGGAGAACAAGAAGTACTTCGACAATCCGATGCTGTGCGACGGCGACGGGAATTTCGGTGTGTATCGCCGATGGATGAGTCAGTTCTTCAGCGATGAATCCGGGCCATGAGCCCTCGCGCAATCGATTGCTGGGTCAACGTGAACATGGGGGCGATGGGCCGGCCCGCATACCTCGAAGAGGTGGCAGCCAATTATTTCAAACAAGGCGAAGATTTCTTCAGGGATTACTCGGTCAGCGAGATGGTCGAGACGATGGACCGCATCGGGGTCGAAAAGGCCATCCTGACGACGGATGCCATGCGTCCATCAGAGCACGTGCTTTCGTTCGCGACCGAACGCCCCGATCGCTTTGCGCTCGGTTGTCAGATCGATCCGACCCTCGGGATGCAAGCGGTCCGCGCGTTGGAGCGCTTCAGTCGGGACCACGACGCCGTCTTGTGCCGGATCACCCCGTTCTATCTCGACATCGCGCCCAACGACGCGATCTACTATCCGATCTACACCAAGTGCGTCGAACTGGATCTGCCCATCACCATCAATACCGGGATCCCGGGCCCCCCTGCACCAGGCGAGTGCCAGCACCCGATGCTGCTCGACAAGGTCTGCTTGCATTTCCCGGAACTGAAACTCGTGATGGCTCACGGTGCAGACCCGTGGTGGGGCGAGGCGTGCAGGCTGATGCTCAAGTATCACAACCTCTACATGATGACGTCCGCCTACCTTCCCAAGTATTTTCCTCCCGAGTTGATCTCGTTCATGAATACGCGCGGTCAAAACAAGATCATGTTTGCTTCGGACCACCCTGCGATTCAAATGGAGCGATGTCTCGATGAGGCGACTGCGCTGGATCTGCGTCCGGGTGTGCTCGACAAATTCCTGTACGAGAACGCGAATGATCTGTTTTTCGCAGCGAAGCGCTCGGCTGGCAAGGATCGCTGAACCGCGATGGATTTCGGCGAGCAACCGGAACACGCGGCGTTTCGAGCGCAGGTTCGCGACTGGCTGGAACTGAATCTTCCCGATGGTTGGGGGGCGCACTCCTACCAGGGGCCGAAGACCGGCAGCGCGCATCTGCGACTCGCGAAACAATGGCAGCGCCAGCTCTACGACGGCGGCTGGGCAGGTTTGTCGTGGCCGACCGAGTATGGCGGCCGTGATGCAGGGACGATGGAGCAGATCATCTGGGGGGAAGAATACGCGCGCGCCTGGGCGCCCAACCTGATCTCGATCAGCGTCGGACAAAGTCTCACGGGCCCGGTACTGATCGACCGCGGCAAGCCCTGGCAGCGCGAGCGTTTCCTGAAGAAGATTCTCACGGGGGAGGAGGTCTGGTGTCAGGGTTTCTCCGAGCCGAATGCTGGCTCGGATCTTGCCGCACTGAAGACGCGCGGTGAAGTCCAAGGCGATGAGATCGTCGTC
>JAJDAM010000104.1 GCA_029261905.1 Deltaproteobacteria bacterium | reverse complement strand
CCTCGATCGCATCGGCCATTCGTCATCACCACGAGTGGTGGGACGGTTCGGGCTACCCCGACGGGCAGTCGGGCGATCAGATCCCGCTGGCGGCTCGCATCATCAGCGTCGTCGACGCCTTCGATGCGATGAGTTCGGATCGACCGTATCGCAAGGCTCTGAGCCGAGACGTCGTCTGTGACGAACTGCGGCGATTCGCCGGAATCCAGTTCGATCCCGACCTGGCCAAGCATTTCCTGTTCGTTCTCGAATCGGGAGCGTGCGACATCGATTTGGAACTCGTGGCGGATGTCGTCGTGAGTGCCGTTCAGCCCACTCAATCGACCGATCAAAGGGAGTCCATCGTATGACCTCTGTGATGCCGAAGCTCGATCCGAGCTCGATGACCGAAAGCACGGATCTTCGCGCACTGAATTCTGCCGCAAGCCCGATTCGCCGCGAATCTCGGGTCGACGAGATTCGGATCGCCAACTACAGCCCCTTCCCGCGGGAGAACGCCGGCCAGCAGCCGCGTATCGGATTTACCCGCGACATCTCGGGGCTCGGCATGTGTCTTGGCGTCGACCAACCGGAGCCGATCGGGGCGTTGCTGAAAATCGACGTGCGCAGCCTCGACGGGCACGCGATGGGCGCATCGATCGCTCGCGTCGTGTGGTGCACGGGATCACGCGATGGTCGCCACTGGATCGGTCTCGATCTGCTGTGTGAAACCCAGGGCAAGCGTCCGGAGTTGACCGCAGAAGCGTAGGAGCATGGCCCGTGGGGCGCGCCGACAGACGCGGACGGGTGCGGCCAGCTCTCGAGAGGCGTCGTCGAACCGAACAGTTTGCGGGGGGTGCGTGTGGGGGGTCCCGGCTTTGCCGGCGGCCCCTCCACGTTTGTTGGGGCCCGGCCACCGGGTCGAGCAGCCCTTGGAGCGCCTGGGTGGCATCGATGCATTGAACGTCCGGGTGCGCGACAGCGAAGCTATATTGTTCGGACGGCCCGGCGTTTCGGGCCTCCGGCTTGTGGGGCCCTGATGTTCGGAATCGGCATGACAGAGCTGATGGTGATCTTGATCATTGGATTGATCGTCATTGGTCCCAAGAAGCTGCCGGGACTCGCCCGTTCGTTGGGCAGAAGCCTGGCAGAATTTCGCCGCGCGTCGGACGACATGAGACGGGAGTTTCTCGACGTCGCGCAATCCGCCCACGTCGACCCGCCCGAAGCGGGGCCGAAAGCCGAAGCTGATCCGAAAGCCGAGGCTGATCCGAAAGCCGAAGCTGATCCGAAAGCCGAACAACAGACCCCCACGCCACCCGCCAACCCCTCGAACCCGAAGGCGCCAGACGGTGAATGACGAGGCGCTCCCGCTCACCGATCATCTCACCGAGCTGCGTACCCGAATCATCCGCATCTTGATCGCTTGGGCACTCGGCGCAGCGGCCGCCTGGAACTTCAGCGAAGAGATCTTCGGCTACCTGCTCGCGCCCGCGATCGCCGCGCTCGGCGAAGGGGACCACACGCTCCAAGCCATCGCCCCCACCGAAATTTTCTTCACGTATCTGAAGTGCGCCGTACTCGCCGGTTTCATTTTCGCGCTTCCGATCATCTTCTGGCAGATCTGGAGATTCGTCGCACCCGGCCTGTATGAGGCCGAGCGCAACGCCATCGTCCCGTTCGTCGCCGTATCGACGCTGCTGTTCTGTGGTGGCGCGTTTTTCGGCTACTCGATGGTCTTCCCGCTGATGTTCGATTTCTTTACGCAGTTCGACAGCGAGTTCGTCAAATCCGCCTGGACGATGCGCGAAGTGTTCGCGCTGACGACACGGTTGTTTCTCGCGTTCGGTGTCGCGTTCGAGCTACCGGTTCTGGTCTTCTTCCTGTCGATGGCTGGCATCGTCGATGCGCCGACACTGCTGCGCGGTACACCGTACGCGATCCTCGGCGTGTTCGTCGCTGCGGCGATCCTGACACCGCCCGATTGGGTGAGCCAGGTCTTCCTCGCCGTTCCGATGGTGCTGCTGTACCTGCTGGGCGTAGGCGTTGCGTACTTGTTTGGTGGTGCTCGGAAAAAGAAAGAGACGCCGACACCCAACAGCGTGCGTGGCTGATCACCGGATCACCCGCTGCCGATCAGGTAGCCGGCAATCTGATGGGAAGCCTTCGCGGCATCGACTCTCGTCGCCACGCGCGTCGGTACTCCGATCGATAGCGCGCGATCGACCTCGAGCGTTCGGAGCACGCCGGCTTCGATCGTCGTGACGATCTGCAGCGACTCGAACCCGAGCGAGCTGTCGTCGATCAGCGCGAGCACGGTGAGCGGGTCGTGGAGATAGGCGGCGTTGTCGGGGTCCACCTGTCCACCGAGTTGGGTAAAGAGCCTGCGCTGGACGGGCTCCCAGATGTCGACCTGGCGCGCGAGTTCGCGTGACACCGGGCCCGCCGATCGCATCGCTTCGAGGCTCGACTTCGATAGCCACGTTTCGAGCGTGACATCTGCGGTGACCAGTGTGGTACGGAATCCCGCGCCCAGCACCGCAACGGTCGCCTCGGGATCCGAACACAGGTTGTGGTCGATCCCGGGTGCACAAACGAAGTCGCCGATTCGGACCTGTCTGATGTGGCCGCCCATGATCGTGATGCCGGATACGCGGGTCGGGAGCATCGGATCGAGGGCGAGCGCGCGCGCGAGGTTCGTCATCGGCCCGACGAGTACGATCTCGAGGCCTTCGGTTTCGCGAGCGGCGCGAACGATCCGCTCGGGGGCCGGTTCATCGGTCACCGTGGCGGCGTCTGGAGTTTCCGCCACACAGTCGGCTTCGTGACCGAAGGCACCGAAGCGCTTCGGGGAGCGCAGCAGCGGATTCGATTCGCCGGCGCAGACTTCGACATCCGTGCGACCGGCCAGGCCCAGCAAGCTCGCAGCAATCTGTGCCCGCAGTGCGGTATCGCCGGCCACCGTCGTCACTGCGACCAGCGATAGCTTGTCCGGTACGGCCAGAATCAGCCCGAGCGCCAACACGTCGTCGACATCGCTTCCGATATCGGTGTCGAACAGAATCGGTCGCGGTCCGTCAGCCAATTCTCACCTCCCCTTCCTTTGCTGCGATTTTTTGGCGATCTCTCGTTCCCGATCAGGCGACGAACTCTCGACGAGTCAACCTTCTGTCGGTTCGCGGACCTCGACCTGAATGGAGACCGATGCGGTCCGCACGTCGAGGTTCTTGCCCTTTTTCGTGACGACGACTTCGAGCTGGGCAGCCGAGTCGATCACCGAGAAGGCATTTTCGTTTTCGCCTGTGGCGATGTCGAGTTCGCTCGTCTCCCCACCGAAGGAGAACGCGTAGCCGCCCGAATCCAGACACCGCACCTCGATCGGTTCGAACGCGCTCGGGGTCGGACGCTTCTCGCGAATTTCGAGCTGCGCGACTGCGCGATCCGATGCATCGCCGCTCTGGCGGATCCACCAGACCGCCGCGAGTCGGAACGCGAGCCCGCGCGGCGCCGACGACGGCTTTGCTGTGTCGGCACTGCGATCCATCAATTCGTCGACGAAATCCGTCGTGTATTGGCCCGCGACGAACGCGGGATCCCACAGCGCGCGAAGATGAAACGGGATCGACGTCGCGATTCCGCCGATTCCGAACTCGGACAACGCGCCGCGCATTCGCGAAATCGCGGTCGGGCGGTCGGGGCCCCAGGTGATCAGTTTCGCGAGCAACGGGTCGTAGTGGGTCGTCACGCGGGATCCCGCTTCGACCCCGCTGTCGACCCGGACGCCGATGCCCCCGGGAGGTCGATACACGTCGATCACGCCTGGAGACGGCATGAAGCCTCGTTCAGAATCTTCGGCATAGATTCGCGTTTCGATTGCGTGGCCGACCGGCTCGACGTCGTCGATTTCGAGTGGCTCTCCGGCAGCGACGCGGATCATCTCGGCAACGATATCGATCCCGGTCACGGCCTCGGTGATGGCGTGCTCCACCTGGATGCGGGTGTTCATCTCGAGGAAGTAGAACACGTCGCTCGGGCCGAGCAGAAACTCGCATGTCCCGGCTCCGCAATAATCGACGGCTTTGGCCGCGGCCAGCGTGGCCGCGTTCATGGCTTCGCGCAGACTCGATCCGACATCGTTGGCGGGAGTCTCCTCGATGAGCTTCTGGTGGCGGCGCTGGATCGAACACTCGCGCTCGCCGAGCGCGAGTGCGTTTCCGTGTGCGTCCGCGATGAATTGAACCTCGATGTGTCTCGCCGGCTCGACGCACTTCTCGAGGTACAGGCTGTCATCGCCGAATGCAGATCGCGATTCGCCCCGAACGCGCTCGAGCGCAGCTGCGAGTTCGGTTGCCGCCGCGACACGGCGCAGTCCTTTGCCACCGCCGCCTGCGCTCGCCTTGACCATCACCGGAAACCCGATCACCCGCGCGCACGATTCGGCCATCGAATCATCGATGGGACCCTCGCTGCCCGGTACCACCGGGACGCCGACCGCCTTCATTCGCTCCCGCGCAGACGCCTTCTGGCCCATCGCGCGGATCACATCGCCGCTCGGTCCGATGAATACGACCCCGGCTTCGGCACAACGATCGGAGAAATCGGCGTTTTCTGCGAGGAACCCGTAGCCGGGGTGGATCGCATCAGCGCCGGACTCCCGCGCGATCTCGAGGACGCGATCGGCCTGCAGGTAGGAATCGCGCGGCGCGGCGCCACCACAGGGATAGGCGAAGTCGGCGAGACGCACGTGAAGCGCGTCTCGGTCGGGCTCGGAATAGATCGCGATGGACCTGATCCCGAGCTGCCGGCAGGTTCGGATCACGCGGACCGCAATCTCGCCTCGGTTCGCTACCAGAACCCTGTCAAACACGGGCGGTGCCGAACTACTTCCGAAACTGCGTCGCGACCCCGGTCCCAAACTCAGCTCGCACTACAGCGGGATGTTCCCGTGCTTGCGCGGCGGATTGGTATCGCGCTTGTTGGTCAGCATCTCCAACGCCGAAATGATCCGAGGTCGGGTCTCTTCCGGTTGGATGACCGCGTCGATGTAGCCGAGTTCCGCTGCCTTGTAGGGACTCGCGAAAGTCTCGCGATAGTCGTCGCTGAGCTCCTTGCGGCGGGCCTCCACGTCGTCGACTTCGGTGAGCTCGTTGCGGAACACGATGTTGACCGCGCCTTCGGGACCCATCACGGCGATTTCCGCGGTCGGAAACGCGAGATTCACATCACACCCGATGTGCTTGCTGTTCATAACGACGTACGCGCCGCCATAGGCCTTGCGCGTAATCACAGAGATTCGAGGAACGGTGGCTTCGCAGTACGCGTAGAGCAGCTTTGCACCGTGCTTGATGATTCCGTTGTGCTCCTGGTCGACGCCGGGAAGGAAACCCGGCACATCGACCAGCGTCACCAGCGGGATGTTGAACGCGTCGCAAAAGCGAACGAAGCGCGCTGCCTTCTTCGACGCATCGATGTCGAGCACACCCGCCAGGTACGACGGCTGGTTGGCGACGATCCCGACCGAACGTCCGCCGAAACGACAGAAACCCACCAGGATGTTGGGTGCGTTGAGATACCCCACCTCCATGAACACACCGTCATCGACGATTTGATGGATCACCTCGCGGATGTCGTACGGCTTGTTGGGCGCGTCCGGAACGAGGTCGCGCAACAGGGGGGACATCCGGTCGCTCGGGTCGTTGGTGGCCACGAACGGGGGATCTTCGTGGTTGTTCTGCGGCATGTAGGACAGCAGTACCTTCAGCGTCTCGATGCACTCCTCGTCGCTGTCGACCGCGAAGTCCGATACTCCGCTGCGCGTCGAGTGGGTGACGGCGCCTCCGAGAACTTCCGGGGTGACCTCCTCTCGCGTCACGGTCTTGATCTCAGCCGGACCCGTGATGAACATTTTGCTAGATTCCTTCTCCATGACGTTGAAGTCGGTCATGGCCTGCGAGT
>JAJDAM010000103.1 GCA_029261905.1 Deltaproteobacteria bacterium | reverse complement strand
GGCGGCGGCACCCTGCGGAACAGGGCGAGTACGTTCGCAATACCGCTACGTCTCATCGGTTCCCCTACTCCCCACTTTCGCCGGCGAATCGATTCTCACGCGGCACGGGCTTCCCCGGTCTCCGTCTCCGTCGACTCGGGCGCGTCGCCGGCCGACACTGGAACCACGAGGCCCGACGTCTGGGGCTGCGCTGACGCTGCCCGCTGAGCTTCGGCCCGCTTTGCCAGCGCTCGCTCGCGGTACTCCTGGGCTCGCTTCTCGGAGACCCCGAGCTCTTCTGCCAGGCACAGACTCAGCGCGTCGATCGTTCTGTGGGCGCGCACCAGGGCGACGGTCATGTGCTGGTTGTCGGCCTCGAGCTGGTCCAGTCGCGCATCAACGTTCCGGAACGCTCCGACAATCTTTGCGTCTCGCATGCTCTATTCCCCCTGCTCAGGCTGCTTGCTGGTCGCCGTGGTGGGCCGCGAAGCGGTCGCGTGCCAACCGGCGGACGTAGTCGTGATTGATGTCGATGATCTCGCACCACCAGAGGAACGAGTGCACGTCCGTCGACTTCGAGAAGAGCCACCGCTTCGCACTCCTCGAGAACTCCCTGGCGTCGTCGCTCTGGGCTCCCGCGTACTTCACGTAGTCCTCGATCGCCTGCTCGATGACTGCCGCTGCTAGCGATTGATCGGGGCTGATATTCTTCGCGTGCCCCTCGCCGGGCACGGTCGGAATCAGCGGTTGAGACGTGTCGATATGCGACGCGTTCATGCTGCCTCCTGAAAAACACGCAGCCGCTTCATCTTCCCGGCCCACTCCGCCGCGTCGGCTTCGAACATCGGGCGAAGCGACTCGAGCCAGCGCGACCAAGGCGCACACACACAGGAGGGATGGATCGTCCCGATCCTGACGTGGTACTCGCGCCACGGTCCACGGTTGAACCCGAGTGCATCCCCCGCCTCGACCTCGGCCTTCGTGTAGAGCCGCGGCATTCCACCCGGCTCCTTGAAGAGCCGCAGGCACGCCTTGCAAGCATTCCGGTTCGGCTGCCGGAAGAGCTTCGTCTCAGGCGTCCAATCCTTCCCTCGCTCACCCCACGCCGCGTTCCCGGAGATCTCGGCGAGCTCGGTGCGCGCGACTCGGTCCATGTCGCGGAAGTTCCCCTCCGCTCGGGCGGCATTGCCGAGCTCGCGCGCGGCTGCCCTTGCTCCGGATCGGTCGCGAGTGTGGCGCTCGAGTACTTCGCGAAGCGGCTCGATTTCCCGCTCGCCCGTCCATACGCGGCCGGCCTGGTCCATGATCGGCCGCAGATTCACGCCAGCTTGCCGGCGGATCCCCTCGATCGTTGCTTCCTCGAGCGTCGAGAGCGGGTAGGACTTCGCGGCCGTGACCAGATTCTCCCACGGGACCTGCTCGCCCATCTCCTTCAGCTGGTCGTACATACGCCCAACCCGAAACGCGAGACCCGGGAAGTCGAGGGCTTCTCGCTCACTCCATCCCATCCGGCGCAGCCGTCGCTTGACCGGGCTCGGTACGTCGAGGCCCACCATTCGCGCGGTCGAGGCGTGGGTGAGGTCGAAGAGGTCCTCGTGAAGTTGCCAGTAGTCGCGTTCGCTCGGGACTGTGGCCTTCGACTCCTGGAGTACTCCGTCGAGAACTTCCCAGATCGCCGCGCGCGTGCCTACGAACTCCTCGCGCGTGACCTCGTGTAGGCGACGCATGAACCACGTCTCCCACTCGTCAAGCGGCTCCGAGCCCACGGCTTTGAGCATCGGCTCGACGCGGTACTGCCCAGGCTCGGCGAAGAGCGCCTGCATGGTCGCGAGAGCCGTGGCCTCGTCACCGGGCCCGAGCGGCTCCTTGATGGTGATGACGTCACCCACTGGCTTCGTCCTCGTCGGCCGCATCCTCGTCCATGAGCCGGTGTGCAACTCGGGGATCGAACCGCGCCGTCCCGTCGAGCCAGCCGCGCTTGCGAATCTGCCGTCGGAGGGTTTCGTGGTTGAGGCCAAGCATCGCGCAGCACTCGACGTACGAGGTGAGCGGATACGCGGGCAGCGGGCTCGCCTCGCGATCGCTCTCGAGCCACCGACGATCAGTCGCGCGACGCTGCTCGAGGCGCTCGTGCGAGGTCTGCGGGAACAGCGCCGGTAGATGGCTCGGGTTCGCGATTGAGTTGAGTGCGTCCATGATCATTGCTGCGGCGTACTTGCGATAAGGGAGCGACGCCTTCCCGGCGGGCTCTCTCGGCCCCGGGATCTCCGAGCTGGGCCAGTTGCTCTGGAGAGCACCTCTCACCTCAAGCCGCCCCTCTCTCGATGATCACCAGTCCCGACGGTCGGGACGGCTCTGCCTTCGTCATCGGCCCGGGCTCGGCTGCGTCGCCCTGGTCCTTATCGGAGAAGCTGAGAGGTTGATCGTCGGGCGGGGGCTCGGTGTCCAGGCCGGCGCCGGCGACCCCCGCACCCGCGTCAGGCGCGTCGGCCGGTTGGTTCTCCGCCTGGTACACGCCGATCAGCGATACGTTGACCGGGGCGCCGCCAAGCACGCCCCCGATCGGGTCTTTCCCGTCCATGTCGCGGAGTTCGTCGACTGTGCTCGAGAGCTTGAGACGCTCATGCTTCTTGTCGGCGTCCTCAGGCTGCAGCCCAATGAACTCGAGACGGTACTCGTCGTCGATGAGCGGGATTACCCACTGGTCGTAGTGGTTCTGAACGAAACGGACGAGCGGCTCGAGGCCCTTGGACTTCGAGTGCGCGATCTTGTCGGCGATGTCGTTCGAGTTGAGCGGCGAGCTTCCTCGTACGGAAAAGGAGTCGAAGTGGAACTCAGCCGGATCCATTCCATAGAGAGCACCCGCCAGAGACGCCTGCAGCACGATCCAGCGCCCGAACATCATCTCATCGAACTTGTCCATCGGCGTCCACTGCGCCGCCATGGCCTTCCCGCCGCTCTCTTCCGGGTCCACATACATGATCGGAACCTTGAAGCGGTTCGGGGCGCCGCGGAGC
>JAJDAM010000102.1 GCA_029261905.1 Deltaproteobacteria bacterium | reverse complement strand
AGCGGAGCTTCGAAGCCATCTCCTCCACAGAAACCGGGGTCCGAGCGTGTTCGAACTCGCCGGCCTGGTGGTAGCTGAACCAGAAGTAGGTCGTGCAGATCGCCGTGGCTGTTGCAACGACGACGAGAAGCCAACCCGCAGTTCGCAGGAGGCCGGCAGATTGCTCCCGACCCAAATGAAGCAGGACGAGACCGGTTGCGACCAGACCGAGTTCGAGCAAGAACGCGATATCTCCCAAGAACTGCGCCATCCCGCTAGCCTCCGCTCGTGCGTCACCGCACTCTGGGAATACGGCCGCTCACTGGATTGGTGACCCCGGCCCCGTCACCCGAAACGCCGAGGCCCGTACTACATGTCACGTGGCTCCACCGGATGGAACGGAGTGCGACGGAGGATTCTCGTGAGGAAAATCAGCGCGGTATTGGCATTGACTCTGGCACTTGCTCTGGCGCCGCTCGAGTCCGTGGCGGAAGAGGGTCACGAGGGCCAAACGGCCAAGAGCGGCTCGGAGTCGAGTACGGACCACAAAGGCATGGATATGGGCGAGTCAGGCATGCAGCATGGCATGAATATGGGTGACATGCACACCCAGATGAAGGGGATGCACGAGCACTCGAAGATGATGGAGGGCATGACCGACGACAAGGCGCTCGCCGAGGAAATGAAGAAGCACATGCGGATGATGGACGAGATGATGGAGAAGATTCTGCAGCGCCAGCTGCAGGCGGGTGCCGAGACGACGCCCTAGCATCGACTCCGGACCTCGCTGTCCGCTCGGAGCGCATCGGGATTTCCGAGGAGCCGGGACCGGCGATCAGGTTGGCCCGAGATCCTTCGCTCCTGGTGACTGCATCGCGGTCGTGGAGGCAGCCCCTTGGGGTGGCGGGCAGGCGCAGCTCATTTTCCACCAGGCTTCGAGGAGGACGCCGAGAGAAGCCGTAAATTCGCGGAGGCGCTTCTCGTCCCTCTCGGTGAAGGTTCGAGCACCCTTCTTGTTGACGAGCTCGACGACGGCGAAGACCTCGCCTCGCGCGTCCTTGACTGGCACACAAAGGAGGTTTCGCGTCGGGGAGTCGGGATCGGGGTCGGCCGCCGTGTCGAAGAGCGGGTCGGCGTGGGCATCCGCGATGTTGACCGACTCGCCGGTCGCGGCGGCGTGTGCCGCGCAGTGGGCACAGCCACAGGCTGACTGCCGCGGTTCGATCGCGACGCGGGACTCCGCTGCGGATTCACCCTCGGTCCCCGCAGCCCCGGCCCAGATCTCGCGTCTGCTTCCGTCGGTCAGGTAGAGTGTCGCGCGTTCGGCGCCGATGATCTCACCCACCTTCGACGTGAAGGCCTCCAGTACCTGTCCGAGCACGCTGTGAAATGTCGTGCTCTCGCTGATGTTGATGACGGCGAGGAAGTCCTGCACTTCGCCCGTCACCTGCTCTAGTGCGTTCGCGAACTGGTCCGTGTTCATCTCCGCCACGTGTCGCACCAGCTCACCCTTGCGGATGTCTGTCGCGAGCG
Organism: Deltaproteobacteria bacterium; assembly: GCA_029261905.1. Lineage (GTDB taxonomy): Bacteria > Myxococcota_A > UBA9160 > UBA9160 > SMWR01 > JAJDAM01. The sequence goes on along the minus strand of JAJDAM010000102.1, from coordinate 2,400 downwards.
TGTTGAGCAGGCGTTGGGTGCTCGAAGTGACCGCGGTCATGAACGACGAGAGGCGGCCGTCCTCGAGAGCGAGGATGCGATCGGCGACGTCGAGCACGCGGTTGTCGTGGGTAACCAGGAGCACTGTGACGCCCTGGTCGTTGGCGAGTTGCTGGATCAAGCCTACGACGCCGCGGCCCGTCTCCTTGTCCAGGGCGGCCGTCGGCTCGTCTGCGAGAAGGATTCTGGGCTCTCCCACGAGAGCGCGAGCGATGGCGACGCGTTGACGCTGGCCCCCGGAGATCTTGCTCGGATGGCGGTCGAGGAGTTCGCCGAGCCCCACCTTCGTCAGCATTTCGGTGGCGCGGCGCTGCCGATCGGCGGTGGAGAGCCCCGGTTGGAGCTGGAGGGCCATCTCCACGTTCTGGCGCACCGTCAGAGCTTCGAGGAGGTTGTGGGATTGGAAGATATAACCGATCGACTTGCGGACCTCGGTAAGCGTCAGCTCGGAAGCGCCGCACAGCTCGTTTCCCAACACCCGCAGGCTACCTCCTTGCGTCGAGCGGAGCGCGCCGATCAGCGTCAAGAGCGTCGTCTTTCCCGAGCCTGACGGTCCGGTCAAGATTACGACTTCGCCGCTGCGGATGACCGCGTCGATGTCGTAGAGCACCTGCGTTCGCAATGAGCCCTCGCCAAACCAGTGGCTGACCTTCTCGACGATGATCGGCTCGCCTGTCACCCGAAGACCTCCGCCGGGTCCGCCGAGCGCACCTTTCGAAGTGCCACGAGGGCAGCCACCCCGCACATCGTCGCGGTCAGGACGAACACCAGGATGCCTCGTTCGAAGGTCAGAGCCATCGGAAGGCGGGTTGCCTCCGCAGTGACGCGATAGAGGAAGGCGGAAGCGAGGAGGCCCGGGATGAAGCCGAGCACCGCAAGGATGGCCGCTTCGCGAAGGACCACCTGGGAAAGGAAGGAGTTCGAGTAGCCCATGGCCTTCAATGTCGCGAACTCCCCGAGGTGCTGGGAGACATCCGCGAAGAGGATCTGGTAGACGATCACCCCGCCGACCACGAGGCCCATGATCGCTCCGAAGCCAAAGACGAAGCCGATCGGGGTTGTGCTCTCCCAGTAGCGCCCTTCGCGGTCGATCCATTCTTCGCGCGTCAAGAGCAGTACGTCATTCTCGAGGGCCCCCCGCAGCCGTTCGCGGACTTGCAGCGGGTCGGCCCCGGCTCTGAGGTGCACGAGCCCGAGCTCGATGTGACCGATACGCTTGTCGGGGAAGATGCGACGAAAATTCACGTCGCTGGTGAGGAGGCTGCCGTCGATTCCGAAGGAGGTGCCAAGTCGAAACAGGCCGTCGACCAGGACGCGCCGATCGTTCACCTCCGCGAAGAGAGGGATCTCTTCGGCGAAGTGCTCGGCGACCGGTCCGAACTCGGGGCGCGAGTCGGCATCGAAGAGCACCACATCCTCGAGCGGCACGAGATCGAGCTGGCGGTTCACGTCCGGCAGGTCGAAGACGCGGCGATGGGGATCGAATCCGACCACCAGGATGCTACGCGCGTTGAACTCCCAGGGGTTCTTCCACCAGCCTTGCGATAGGTAGATGGGAGAGACGGATGCGACCTCTTCGGCGCCGAGCGCCTGGTATAGCCGCCGGCGGGAGAAACTCTCGGGGAAGCCGATGAAAGGCGTCTTCGGGCTCACCATCACCAACTCGTAGTCGAGGCTTCTGTGGTAGCGGGTCGCGCTCTCGTACACGGAGCCGCGGAAGCCGATCTGCATGAAGACGAGGATCACGGCAAAGCTCACGCCGGAGAGCGCGATCAGGAGGCGGAGCTTCTCTCGGCTGAGCTGGAGCCACGCGATCGGGAGATTGCGAGTCATGCTTCCTCGGTGGTTTCAGGGCTCGATCACGACGTCGACCCTCAGATTTGTGAGAGCCGCAGCGGGCTCGGACTCCTGTAGGCGGATCTCCACCTCGACGACGCGGGCATCGGCGTCATCGACGGGATCGGTGCTGAGCACATCTTTCTTGCCGACCTTGAGGCCGATGCGCTCGACCCGGCCTACCAGTGCACGCGGCAGGGCAGGGCTGGTCACGCGTGCCTGCTGGCCGACGCGCACGCGGCCGATGTCGGCCTCATAGACCTCGGCGACGGCGAACATGGTCGTCGTCTCGCCGAGCTCTGCGATGCCCTTTGGCCCGACGCGTTCGCCTTCGCGTGCGTGAATCTCCAGCACCTGGCCGTCAATGGGCGAACGGACTGTCGAGAGCTCGAGATCTGCCTCCGCGTGCTCGAGCGCAGCCCGAGCGACGTCACGTTGTAGCTCGGATGCCTCGAGTTCGGTCTTCGAGAGCGTGCCATTGCGGTGCAGCCTCGCCTTGCGCTCAAGCTCACGCGCCGCGTGAGC
>JAJDAM010000101.1 GCA_029261905.1 Deltaproteobacteria bacterium | reverse complement strand
AGAACGGTTCGAAGATCTTCGGCAGGTGATCGGCGGCCACCCCGGGACCGCAATCGCGCACCGCGAGTACGACGTTTTCGCCGCTCGGGCCGACATCGAGGCGAATCACTCGTTCGTCCGCGTGACGCGCGTATTTGAGTGCGTTGTCCACCAGATTGAAGACGACCTGGAGCAGCGCGTCCCGATCGAAACGAACGGGCGGAAGATCCGGCGCGGCATCGACTTCGATCGTGAACCCCTGCTGTTGCGCATGCGGCTCGAGCAGCGCCGCGGCCTCTTCGATGACCGGCCTGATATCTCCAACCACCAAGCTCATGTCACGCGTTCCCTGCTCGATACGCGAGAACTCCAGCACGTTGTTGATCAAGCGAGTCAATCGTTCCGACTCGGCGGTGATCGTCGCGTAGTACTCTTGGCGCTTGTCTTCGGTGGGTACCATGCCGTCGCGGAGCATCTCGGCGTACATTCGAATCGATGTCAGTGGCGTCTTCAGCTCGTGAGACACGGCCGCGACAAAATTGCTGCGGCGCTCTGCGAAGGTCACCGTCACCGCAACCATCCGATACAGCGCGACCAGGCCTACCGTTCCGACGAGCATCAGCAATCCAGAAATCAAATACAGGTATCCAGCGCCCCCTGCATCGGCGAGCACGGGCAGCGAAAGCCTCGCCGAGATCACATCGAACGGGTCCCCGAACCGGTGCCGATGCCCGGAATCGGACCGATCGAAGCCCGCCGTGGGTTCGCGCGATGTGGACACCAACTCCAGGCGGGCGCCTTCGAGCGGTTCTCCCCGCAACACGTCTTCGCGCAGCCAGTCAGCCAGGCGCCCCACGTCGACGACCAGCCCTTGACGATACAGGCGGCCGGCCAGCGTCGCCGTTCTGTGCAACACCACGTAGCTGTTCCCGGAGCGATCCCCGTCGTCGACCCAGTGCGCGACGATCGAATCGACCTCGACGATCTGTTGTCCTTCTGCAGCGCGCCGTGGGGCCGCGGCCAGACGGGAACGGCTGGCCGGCTCCGCGAGCCTCTCTGCGATCGGTTTGGGAGCGGAAAGTTCGCGACCTTCCGAACGAGCATCCCGATCCATGGATTGCGACATTCGGAATTGCGGCGACGGCGCGAGCGCTTGCGGCCGTACCGAACTCGCAGGCCTGCGACCCACTTCGGGAGCAGCGGACCCCGCCGATTCGGACGCGAATTGCGGCACGTATTCCTTCCGCTTCGCCTGCAGCTTGCGGTCCGACGCACGGTTGAGACTCCGGACAGCGCTCTGGTAGGAATCGATCTTTTTGGCAGGTACCGGTGCCAGCGCCAGATCGTCCGCAGTTTCCATCGACTCGTCTTTCAACACGCTGTCGAGTTCAGCTTCCGAAACAGCCGCCGCGAGTTCGATCGCTGCCGATTCGGCGAGCCGCTCTTGCTTCGATCGGATCCCGGCCTTTGCGAGACGGCTCAACTCCTCCAATGCGTTCTCGGGGTCATCGGCTGCCGGCCAGTCCCCACGTTCGATCGCCTTCGCGCGAGAACTCGGGACGCGAGGACTGGAGAAGGACCCCTCCGGATCGATCTGGAAATAGCCGAGCACATAGCTCTCACTGGGCGCCTTCGATAATGGCGAGCGCGGCGCTCCGTTGGCACCCCCGAGATAGAAACTGTAGTCGGCGAACGAACGACTGGTCTCCCTGGCACCCAGGTCGCCGAGTTGGCGCTCCATTTCGTCGAAGACCCGTTCAGCGAGTGTCTCTTCTCGCACCTCGCGCTCCAGTGCGACACTCTGCAGGGCACCCTGAACCAACACTGCCATCGCCGCCCACAATCCGATCGCGAGCGCGACGAATACGATCCGAATCTTGCGCATCGCCGATCAGCCCAGCTTCGCCGCGTAGCGGTAGCCGGCACCGCGCACCGTCTCGATCGGCGAACTCCCATCGCTGTCGATCTTCTTGCGCAGCTTTGCGATCTGCATGTCGACGGTTCGCGTCTCGATCTTTTCGGGGTTCGCGAATCCCCACACTTCCTGCAACAGCATTCGGCGACTGACGATTCGGCTCTCTTCGCGAACGAACATCGAGACGATGGCCAGTTCGCGCGGCGACAGGTCCACGGATCGATCTCCGCAACTCGCTCGCAGCGCCGATGCATCGACGCTCCATGGCCCGAATGCGAAACAGGCCTGCTCGGTGCGGGGGGTCTTGCCAGATCTGCGCAACAACGCGCTGACGCGCGCCACCAGTTCGGATATCGCAAACGGCTTGGTGACGTAGTCGTCCGCCCCCTTTTCGAAACCGGTCACGATGTCCTCTTCCGAACCGCGCGCGGTCAACAACAAGATGGCCTGCTCGGGCAGCGTCGCGCGCAGCTTCTCGCATACGTCGAGACCGCTCATCACCGGTAACATCAAATCCAGGATCACCAGTGCGAAGCGATTGGTCAGCGCTTCGCGCAGCCCGTCTTCGCCGTTGTCCGTCCCGGTGGGTTCGTACCCGTGATAGGTCAGCACGTCGCACAGGCCCCGGCGGATCGCTTCTTCGTCTTCTACAACGAGGATTGCGAGCTTGTCGGAATCCTGTGTCATCAGCGCACCTCCGGGTCCATGGCTTGCATCATTTCGCTGGAACCAGTGTAGATCGGACGCTCGAGCCCGTCTGTAAAGGAATTGTAAGCCGCTCGCAGTCGGCTTTACGCGACTTTGAAGGAAGAGCCGTACGTCATGAACTATTCCATTCGAGTACCCGGAAGTTGGCCCCGAAACCCAGGAGACGATCATGACGAACCGACACGAACGCAACACAGACATCCCTCGAAAACGCTCAGCCGAACGCGGCGATTGCGATCCTGCCAGTGAGCGAGCGCGCAAGCGCTCGTGGCTCACCGCCACATTGCTGCTGTTCGCGACGTTGGCTTTCGGCGCCGCGACCCAGTTCGAGTCGCTTTCGAACGGGGGCGCGGTGACGATCAAAGCGTCGAGCCACGGCCAGGACGTATCGCTGACGGGGCATCTGGACCGGACGGC
>JAJDAM010000100.1 GCA_029261905.1 Deltaproteobacteria bacterium | reverse complement strand
AATCAACGCTCTCGACTACAGCGGCTACCCCGACTGCCGACCCGACTACATCGCGGCCTATCAACAAATGGCGAACCTGGCGACGCGCGAGGGCGTCGAGGGTCGTCAGCACCTGACGATTCGCACGCCGCTCATCGCACTGACGAAGGCGCAGATCGTCCGACGAGGGCTCGACCTCGATGTCGACTACAGCCTCACCTGCACCTGTTACGACCCATCCGAGATCGGAGAAGCCTGTGGCGAGTGCGACGCTTGCCTGCTGCGATTGAAGGGCTTCGCCGAAAACGGATTGCAGGACCCGATCGCCTATCGCAAAGCGGCCCAGGCACCCGCTTGACCGAGCACGGATCCCCGCAAGGGTCACAGGCACTCGAGTCGCTGGCAAAAGACTTCGCGGCGAAGCTGGCCGAGCGGTATCGCATCGATTCCGAAAGCGCCTACGCGGCGACCCTCGAAATGTGGATGAACAACCGCAAGTTGTGTGACCAGGCGGCTCGGGAACCGGATCCACAGCGTCTGAAACGAACCCGCATCTACAAGCAAGCGGCCGAGAAAGCCAAGGCGTCGACCTACAACAGCCTGCGCAAGTACAAGCAACAGGCTGAACGCATGACCGATGGAGTGAGCACGTTGATCGAACTCGCCGATCAGGGGGTCGACTCGACCGATCCCCGTGCGACCGCGGCGCGAGACCAGATCGTCGGCAGTCATGTCAGTACGCGTGAACGTCTTCCCGATCTCGATGGCTTCCACACCCATCTGTTCGAACTCATTCCGGAGCCGACCAGCATCCTGGACATCGGCTGTGGCCTGCAACCACTTCTCTATCCGTTCCACGATGCCGGGCAGATCACATCGACGTACCTCGGTTTGGACCGAGACGCTTCCGTCGTGGAGGCCGTCGACACCTGGGCGCGAGTCATCGGAGGCGAGCGGCTGGAAGCGCGGCAGTGGTCACTCTCCGAGGGATTCGACGGCGTCGTCGGCCCCGAGCCAAACGGAGAATTCAAACTCGCATTGGGTCTGAAGCTGATCCCCGTGCTTTCGCGGCAGGAGCGCAAACGGCTGCCATTGTTTCGAGACGTTCCCGCGCAGCGGCTGCTGATCACCGGTGCCCGCCATGCCATGGTCAAACGTCGCAGTATCGAACGTCGCGAACGAGCCAGCCTGGTCGGCTTCGCGGACGAATTGGGCTTCGAGGTACTCGAAACCTTCGAGACGCCGACCGAGTTGGGACTGCTGCTGGAGACACGATGACGGGCCCGGCGCGGTTGCCTCAGCTCGTGACCCGCGCGGGCGCCCGCTACGACCAGCCTCTCTTCTTGCCGGTCTACCAACCACGCGAACGGGTGTTCCAGCTCGCGGCCTGGGAGGGCGAGCCGCGAATCGAGGGCATCATCGTCAACGCGTACTTCCTCTACAAGATTCGCGAACACCGCGAGAAGCTGGCCGCGGATTCGTCGCTGAAGGAATTCGTGGGCTTTTCGGACCTGGTGACGACAGACTCGGGAGCCTTTCAGGGCTTGACCCGAAAGCTGTATCTGTCCAACAAGAAGATCGTCCGATTCCAGGACGCCATCGGTTCAGACATCATCGCCCCACTCGATTTGATCACGCCCCCAGGAGACAACCGCACCAAGGCCGAAGCGAAGCTTCACGCGACTGAAAAGCGCGTCGCAGAAGCGCTCACCCTGGTCGAGCGGGGAATTCTCGCAGGCGTGCAACAAGGCGGACGCTTCCTCGACCTGCGCCACGACAGTGTCGGCCGCCTGATGGAGCTTGGAATCGAGTATCTGGCGATCGGCAGCCTCGTACCCTTCTTTACCGGAAACCACGATCTGGTATTTCCGGCGAAGGTGTTGGTCGACGCACGCCGCACCGCTGGACCCGACATCCCGATGCATGTGTACGGTGCCGGGGACCCCTGCGAGCTGCCGTTCATGGTCGCTTGCGGTGCGACGATCTTCGACTCTTCGTCCTACGGCCACTACGCGCAGGGCGGCTGGTACATGACACCGTTCGGCGCACTCGCGGAGGCGGGCCCCATCCTCGCGGGTGAATTCAGCTGCGAGTGCCCGACGTGTCGAAGATCGCCGATCGAGGCGATCTTCTCGGATGCAGCCGCCCTCGCCCGCCACAACCTGTGGACCATCTGCAACACCGTTCGGGGTCTGCGCGAACTGGTTTGCACAACGGGTGCGCTCGAAGCGTACCTGGAGAGGGTTCTCGAGATCCACGCGGCCTGGTTTCCGCAGAGTCGACTGGTGCCATCCTGGCGAATCGTGCAGGACACCGTGCTACCGCACCTTGATGAAGCCCGCGGCTGAGCCCTCTCAGTTCGTGGGTTGTGGTCCGAAGATTGGGTCTCATTGATCGCGCAGTGCTGCCCCCCCAAGAAGCAAAAGAAGGCCCCGCGGCCCGCCGCTCGATCGTTAGACCGCGTATTTCAATTCATGCGACGCGCAGCGCGCAATCGGGAGCGTCTTGATGCGCGCGAAGTAGCAATCCGCCAACCATCCCGCCAGCTTCCTCCGCCACGGGAACTCCCGCTCCGCCAA
>JAJDAM010000099.1 GCA_029261905.1 Deltaproteobacteria bacterium | reverse complement strand
CCGTTGTCGACCGCGAAGACACGTCGGTCCGACTCATCGGTCGCGGTCAAAAAATTCCCGGTGCGGCCGTCCTGGTGCTTGATCAGGTAGGCGAGCACATTCATGTTCGACAGGTGGTACGCGTAGCGGTTGTCCGACTCGAAGCGCTCCGGATCGTGCAGTGTTTCCGGAACCGTCACGTTGTCGAGCCAGACGGAAGCGATACCCAACACGCACGGAAAGTGGCCGACGTTGGCTTTGGGGCTCGGATCGACGGGCTTGTACGCTTCGAGCGGAATACACACTGCGACGGAGGTGGGAACCACGTAGTCCTCCGGATCCAGGAACCATCGTTGGATCTGATAGGCGACGAGCTCGCGGCGTGGCGAATTGTTCCATCCGTCTCCGGTGGGAGGAACCGGCTTCCACTTGATCGACAATTCGAGTCCGTCACTCGGAAACACGAGGCGAAGTTTCTTGGCCCCGGTGACCCCGCCTCCCGCCCCTTTCACGGACCGTATTTCGAAAGGCTCGTTCGCCAGACGTTTCTCGATCATCGCCGGCGGTTCGGGAATGTGGCCGTCGGCGCCAGCCGGCTGACTCCATGAGTCGTGAATCGGAAACAGAACCGAACTGGCGATCACCAGTATGCCAATCGAGGAGGAGATCCGTTCTGAAGCCATGTGAGCGATCCTCGACCCAGCCATCGCCGGGTTCATTTTGCGTCGGCTCGCGTCGGCAAAGTGAGCTGGGAACCGGTCGAATCGCGAATCGAGCGATTCTCTAACCCCACCTCGCGTCGGCAGAGCCTCGATAGTACAGTCTGGGGCCGTTCGAATGCACCCAAACCATCGCCGATTTGAAGTGGTTTCGGTTGGGGTGCCATCGTGGTCGTGTGGATCCGCATCCTCGTGAAGAAGCCCTGGTGAACAAACGCCTGTGAAGCTGTCGAAGCTCGAGCGATTTCTGTGTCTCTTCACCGAAGTGAGGGCCGGTGAGGGGATCACCGCGGTAGTGATGTTCTTGAACGTCTTCCTGGTGCTCTGCGCCTATTACTTCATCAAGCCGCTACGCGAGGGATGGCTTTCGATCGTCGATATTCCCGGTCTCGATGGTCGGGAAATCAAGGCGTACCTCTCGTTCGCACAACCGCTGGTGTTGGTTCCGATCGTTGCCTGGTACGCGCGGATTTCGACCCGAATGGCGCGCGTCGATCTCGTCACTCGGGCGACGATCGCGTGCATGATCATGCTGGTCCTGATCTTCCTGTTCAGGCCGGATGGCCCGATGGATCTGGCACCCCTGATGGGAGCCTCCGCAGGCCTGGCGAACTCCGCGTTTGGCTTGGGGTTCTACATCTGGGTGTCGATCTTCGGGGTCTTCGTGGTCGCCCAGTTCTGGACGTTTGCGGCCGATATCTACACCGACGAAACGGGCCGACGCATGCTGCCGATGATCGCAATCGGAGGGACGGGCGGTGCCGCCTTCGGAGCGTCATTCGTAGCGCCGGTCGTCAAGTCCTTTCCCTCCGGTGCGCTGTTGCTCGGTGCGCTGGTTCCGCTGCTGGGATCGATCGTGTTGACTCGGATCGCGGAGCGCCGCGAGCAGTCCGCCTCTCGGCTTCCGCGAGACGTCGAATCGGACCCGCCCGAGCCGCCCAAGGCCGAATCCGGCGGCAGTTTTCGGATGATCTTCACGAGTCGCTTCCTGCTCGCGACCGCGGCGATCACGCTGCTGCTCAGCTGGGTCAACACCAATGGTGAAAACCTCCTCTATGGCGTGATCATCGAGACGCTCCGGGGCGAAGCCGCCGAACTCGGGATCGTCGGCGCGGCTGCGGTAGACCGCTTCACTTCCGATGGAACGACAGCGTTTTACGGCGATTTCTTCTCCTGGGTCAATATCTGCGCGCTGCTGTTGCAGGCGCTCGTTGCGTCCCGGTTGCTGAAATATGGTGGTTTTGGCGTCATCGTGCTGATGATGCCGATCATCTCGCTGATCTCGTATACGGCGATGGCGCTGGTCCCGATCCTGTTTGTGATCAAGATCATGAAGATTGCCGAGAACTCGACCGATTACTCGATCAACAACACGGCGCGCCACGTGCTGTGGTTGCCGGTCTCGAGTGAAATGAAGTTCAAAGGCAAGCCCACGATCGACACGCTGTTCGTGCGCCTCGGAGACGGATTGGCGGCTGCGACCGTGATGATCGGTACGCACGTCCTGATGCTGACTACAGCGGAATATTTCGCATTTACGGTAGGTCTCGTGCTGCTATGGATAGGATCTGCAATCTTATTGGCCCGAGAGCACCGACGATTGTCCGAACAGAACTCCCCCCAGGGAGAATCAACCACATGACGCTCGATTTCTGGCGGAGGCCGGCATTCCTGTCGCTGGCCACGACCGCTGCGCTGGTGCTGGCCCTCGCGCCGATCTCTTGCGTATCGCCTGCGGCTGCCGATGGTCTCGGCGGCGACGACGACGATTATTGGGAGATTCTCGAGACGACTCCGATTCGGGAGCTGATGGAACTCGACGGGATCGCGCGTTTCGAAGACGGAGCCCCGCTCTGGGACTACGTCGACGCCACGTTGCAGCGCCGCGTCGACCGGTCGGTCAAGTCGCTCGGGCTGGGCGACGAGATCGACCGCAACGAGCTGAGTGTCGTGCTGATCGATCTCGATTCATCCCCGCCGCGGGTGGCGTCACTGAACGGCGATGTGATGATGTATGCGGCGAGCCTGCCGAAGATCGCCGTGTTGCTGGCCGCATTCGAAAAAATCGCGCAAGGCAAGATGAAACTCAACGAGGCGACCCGGTTCCGGCTCAGCAGGATGATCAAGGTCTCGTCGAATCGGTTCGCGACCGAAATGATGCACAAGGTCGGCAAGGAATACATCGCGCGGGTGTTGCTGTCGCCGCGCTACCGGCTCTACGACCCGGCTCACAACGGCGGACTCTGGGTCGGGAAGGACTACGCGAAAGCGGGCCTGTGGCGGCGTGATCCGCTCCACAATCTCTCTCACGGCGCGACCGCGATGCAGGTGGCGCGGTTCTACTACCTGCTGGACACCGAACAGCTCGTGACGCCCGAGCACAGTCGCGAGATGAAAGCGATCCTGCTCGACAGCGAACTGAATCACAAGTTCGTGCGCGCGCTCCGACGGATCGATCCGGAGGCCGAGATCTCGCGAAAGTCGGGTTCCTGGTCGACCTACCATTCGGACAGCGCGTTGATCGAGAGGGACGATCACCGCTATATCGCTGTCGTCCTCGCCGATGGTGCGAAGGGTGCGACCTGGCTCGCACAGATCATCACCCGCCTCGACGCGATCATTACGGCTCCGGGATCGTTGGCGGAGGTGCGTCCGGCGAATCAAGTGACTCGCTGATACGGGGCCCCGGCTGCGTTCTCGTCAGGCTCCGCTGTCGGATTCGTTCCCTTCGCTGTCCAGCTCGTCGAGTTCGTCCTCCAGCTCGTCGAGTTCGTCCTCTAGCTCGTCGAGTTGGCCGTCTAGCTCGTCGGCTTCGCTGTCCATCTCGTCGGCTTCGCCGTCCATCTCGTCCGGCTCGCCATCGAACTCATCGGGCTCGCCATCGAACTCGTCCGGCTCGCCGTCCATCTCTTCGATCGGGTCCGCCCATGGCGTTGCGGTCGTCGACGCTGCGGTCTCCGAGATCGTTCCGCCCGATGCGTGGAACGCCTCGATGATGGAGTGAATCTCGGTCGCCAGGTTCCTGTGGATCGTGGCTGAGTTCTTGCGCAGAACGTTCGAGAGAACGATCGCGATGTAGTGGAGCTTGCGGGCCGGCGGCTGGGTCTCGACAACGACTACAGAGTTCAAGAAGTTTCGAACGTTTCCTTCGTATTTGCCGCATTGAAAACCGCTTTCTGCCTTGCAGGTATACCAAGAGCCGGATTTGAAATACACCGCAGCGCGCCGCAGCGACTGCGACGACGCGTAGCGAATCCGACGTTCCGACAGATACAGCAAGCGCTTGAGCGCCAGGCTCGAATACCCGTCGACGAGCCGACCCTGCTCCATGCGCACCATGAATCTCAGCAGTTCCATCGGTGTAGACATGCTGGTGATGCCAGGTACCCGACTCTTTCCTTCCCGCGTGAAGAAGCTCCCCTGACGCAAGTTCTGGAGGTCCAGCCCGTTGCGGGTCACCGGCTTCTGGACGGTCTCCCGCAGAAGGCCCGAGAGCACCGGCTTCGGTTGGTCACGGAAGAAAGCTTTCGCCGCTTCGGGCGAGATCGGGTACGCACCCCCGAAGTGTTTGAGCAAGATCAGTTCGGCCATCACCGAACTCGCCGCCGCGTTGGAACTGCTCGAGAGCATCCAATCGAGCCAGGACCACAGATTGCCCCGGTCGCCTTCGCGCAACGGTCGAAAATCGATTCTCGGGTCGCCGGGGTGCCAGATCGGGACATCGTGGCTGTCGCTGCGGATGAACGCATTCGCGCTGTGCTGTGTGTCGTACATCAACGCGTCGCGTGCCGCGATGTCATCCGGATAGAGGTCGGCGAGTGTCTGGAACCAACCGAGCGCCACCATCAGTTTCCCCACGCTGGCGGGGTTCTGTGTCATCTCGGTGTTGTGCGCAGCGAATCGGGGATGCTGCGGGTCGGTCAGGTCGAGGACCGCAACACCGTATGCCGCGGCGTCGTCTTGCAGCAGTGAGCGGATGGCATCGCCGAAAGCCGCATCGGGTGCCGGGATGGCGAAATCCGGAAACTCGCTCAACCGCAATTGGATCGTGTCGCCGGGAAGGCGCGCGCCCGGAGGCAGCAGCCGGCCACGGATCTTCCCGGTCTGCGCGAGACGGTAGGCCTCGAGCCGCAGGATCCCGGTATCGTCGGCACCGTCGAGCGGGTACCCGAGGGCAGGCGATGTGATCAACGCGGCCAGCATCGATGCTGTGCAACTCGCGATCGTGAGCTGGCGGCGGCGGAGGCCGATCACTCCCCCGCTCCGCTCGGCACGCCACGCAGGTCGACCGATGAGCGGCTTCGCTGACGAATTCCCTGATCGAGCGAGATCAGAAAGCGGTTGCGCTGCGCGCTCTTGCTCTCCACGAACGGACGGATCTGGAGCAAAGCGAGTTTTCCGTCTTTGAACGCAAACTCGACATCCGCCGGCAAGATGTTGCCCTGTTCGTCCCGCAACGTCGGGAAGCGCGTGACATCGTCGGCCATCTGGATCAACTGGGCGATCTCGGGCTTGACCAGCAGCTCCTCGCTACCACCGGCCGGCGTCTTCGCCACGCCCCCCGTGAGCGGCAGTACCGTGAGCAACGGTGCCGTGGCTTGCGCGAGGAATCGCACATTGCCGGTCTTCCGATCGATTCGAAGCGACTCGGCGGCTTGCCCCTCCACCGCGCCACCGACGCCCTCGTTTACCGCGACCGACAGTGCATCGAGGCTTCCCGTGTCGACATCCGCCGTCACCATCACTCCGGATTTTTCCGCGGGAAAGCTGAATTGAACGACTACGGCGGGGAACACGTATTCGGGGTTGACCATGTTGCCCTGACGCCATCCGTAGGATCGGTCTTCGAATGGCGAGGCCCAGACCCGCCGGATCGCATTGAGGATGTTGTCGTACCCGACGACGTTGGGGAGTGTCAGATTGAGACCCGCTCCGGTGAATCCGGGTAGATCTTCGACGTTCGTGTCACTGCGAATGAACACGCCATACGTACCGTCGGCACCGAAATTCAGTTCCAGCGCCACCCGCAGCCTCTCGCGGAATTCCGGTCCGGGTTCACAGTTCTCGATCCAGTGGCGAAGCGTCGCCAGAAACTCCGAGACGGTCTTTTGTTGTGCGACCGGATCATCGGCCTGAGATGCGATGAATGCGTAGCGTTGTTTCATCCACTCGAATACCGAGGGGCCCGGACCGTTGGGGCCCGGCGCAAAAGGTTGGTCGAG
>JAJDAM010000098.1 GCA_029261905.1 Deltaproteobacteria bacterium | reverse complement strand
GCAGGCGCTCGCTCAGGTCGTCTGTGAGCGCCACCGGCTCCCGCATCTCGAACTGTCGCCGGGTGCATTGCGGGCGATCCAGGCCGCGGATTGGCCCGGAAACGTTCGACAGCTCGAGAACCACATCGAAGCAGCTGCAGTTCGCGCCAGCGGCGAGCGGGCTCGTCACATCGAAGTGCAGCACGTATTCCCCGAACGCGACGACGCGGGCGCGCACGATGCAATCGGGATCACATTCCAGGAGTCGACGCGTCGCTTTCAGAGCGAACTGTTGGAACGAACGCTCGAGGAAACGCAGTGGAATGTCTCTGAGGCAGCCCGGCGCCTGGATCTTGCACGGTCACACGTCTACAACCTCATCGAGGCGTTTGGTCTCAAGCGCGGTTGAGACGGTGACGGGGGCAGGACGCTCCGACGAACCGTCGGATCGCGGCGGTCCCCATCGGATTCGACGTCCTCCCGTGTGATACGATGCCGAACTGTGAAGGCCTGCCGAGGCACCCGTTTCCCGTATCGCGTGTTGTTTGCTCGTGGTGCGCAGCACGCACGAGTGGCGACTTGCGCGTCTGGGTCTGCGAGCCGATCCGAGACCGCAGCCGCCGAATGCGGGTTGGCGGCGATCGATCACTCGGCTTCAGAGGCCCTCGATTGATCGAAGAACAGCGCATTCCGATCGGCGAGGATGTCCGCCCCGACGATGCTGGCCGGCACTTCTCGGTGCTGTACCAGGTCGGCAAGCAGGTCCTCTCGGCCCGTTCGCTCGATGAACTGAACGAATTGGCACTGACTCTTGTGTTCGACGCAATCAACGCCGAGCGCGGCGTGCTGTTGTTGCGAGATGAACAGAGTGGAGAGTTCGTGCCACACGCGCGGCGCAGCCGAGACGGAACGCTACCGGGGCCCGTCTCTCGCGGGATCATTGATGAGGTATTGGCCGGCCCTCTCGGCATCCTGACGGCGGATGCCCTTCACGACCCACGATTCCAGGCCCGCGACTCGGTGCGCATGTCCAATGTTCGAAGCGCACTGTGCGCGCCGCTCTGCATCGACGGCGATGTTCTCGGGCTGATCTACCTCGACAGCCGGATCGACGCGTATGCGTTTACACGCAACGACCTCGGGCTGCTGAACGCGATTGCGAACATGATTGCCATCCGCTCCAACCAGGAAGCCTTGCGATCTGCGTTGACCGAAGAGCGGATCGTTCGAAGCAATCTCGAGCGCTACCACCCGGCCGACGTCGTCGACGCGATCCTCGAAAGCCGCCACTTGCCGCAGATCGGCCTCGAGGACCGGGAAGTCACCGTCATGTTCACCGATCTGTCGGGCTTCACCGCGATGGCCGAGGCCGCGACACCGCCAAAGGTGGCGGAGTTACTGAACGAATATTACGCGGTCGCTACGCGTGCGATCTTCGCCCATGGGGGCACCGTCAACGAGTACCTCGGCGACGGTGTGTTGGCGGTATTCGGCGCTCCGCTTCCGCATTCGAAGCACGCCGAAAAAGCCGTCGCGGCTGCGATCGACCTGCTGCATGGCGTAATGCGGAGCCCGACGATCGGCGAAAAGGCGCTCGACCTGCACGTGCGAATCGGCATCAACAGTGGCCGCGTCGTCGCCGGTAGCGTCGGGCCCTCGCAACAACTCAAGTACGCGGTGATCGGTGACCCTGTAAACGTTGCCGCGCGGCTCGAGCGGATCGGTGAACTCGATACGATCACGGTCGGCGAAGACACGTTCGCGCTCCTACCCAAATCACTCCAATGTGAAGACCTGGGTGTGCAACAACTGCGGGGTCGCAAGCATCCTGTCCGGGCGTACTGCATCAGGCCCTAGTGTCCGCAATCCGAGGACACTAGAGAGACCGCGCACAGTGGCTTCCGCAGCGTGTACAATGCTCGCGTGTCGAAATACCAGAGCCCGGACCGCCGGGTACCCCAATTGGAGTACCTCGTTTGAGTGACGAACACGGCTCGCAGCGACCCGAAACCACTGGCCTCGAACCCCTCTCGATGACGTACGAGATCGTCTCGGAGCTGGGGGCGGGCAGCTACGGTCGCGTGTATCGAGCACGCCAGCTGTCGACGGGGCAGCTGGTGGCGATCAAGCGCATGCGCGTCGAGCCCGGCGACAGTGCGAACGATACCGAGAGATTCCGGCGCCGATTTCGACGCGAGATGGAACTCTGTGCGGAACTCTCCCACCCCCATATCGTTCGGTTGATCGACTCGGGCGAGACCCCGGACGGCGCCGCCTACGTGGTCTTCGAGTACGTACCCGGCCAGACTCTCGAGCAATTGCTGCACCAGCAGGGATCGCTGGCGGAGCCCGAGACACTTCGACTGATGATCCAGGTGCTCGACGCACTGGCCTGCGCACATGGCCGCGGCGTCGTACACCGCGACCTCAAGCCGGCCAACATCATGGTGAGTCAGACCGGTGCACGCCGAAACGCCATGGTGTTGGATTTCGGGCTCGCCGGCTTCAGTGGTTCAGATATCGCGAACTCGAAGATCACGATGAGCCGCGAGATGCTGGGAACGATCAGTTACTCGTCACCCGAACAGCTTCGCGGCAAACAGACCACCGCGCGGTCCGATCTCTACTCGTGGGGCCTGGTGTTTCTGGAGTGCCTGACTGGCGAGCCCGCCTTTTCCGGGGCGAGCGCCGCCGATGTGCTGCACCAGCAGCTTTCGAACGAGCCAGTCGCGATTCCCGATTGGGTTCGTCGGGGTTCGTTCGGCGGGATTCTGTCGTCGGTGACCGCGAAGGATCCGGATCTGCGTGCCGATCAGGCGGCCGCGCTGCTCGACCAGCTGGAGGCATTCGCGGGATCGGCACCGGCCGCGGGTCGACCGACGCTCACCGTAGAAACGGGACCGCCCGAGCCCCGCGGCGAGACCGGTGAGCGTGTATCCGTCACTGTGCTGAGCTGCAACATCCGCGCGAACCTATCGCCCGCCGCTTCGCGAACGAGCAGCCGGTCCGGCGCCAACGCCGAGCACCTCGAACACGCCAGCCGGCTGCTGCGCGCTCGCATCGACGAGGTGGCATCGCGTTCGGGGGGGCAGGTATCCGGCGTTTTGGGCGGTCGCACCGCGTACGCGTTCGGCTTTCCGGTCGCTCAGGAAGATGCGGCCAATCGCGCAGTGCGATCGGCGCTCGAGATGATCGACGTCGCCGACACTTTTGCGCAGGAGTGGGCCGAAAAGGGAATCCAGATCGCCGTACATTTAGGCGCTCACAGCGGCTTCGCAGTCGCGACGGCTGCCGGCGACGAGGGACTTCCCAACCTCACTGGCGGAGTACTCGATCTCGCCACCGAACTCGAGGGGCTGGCCGGCCCCGGCGAAGTCATCGTGTCGAGTGCGGTACGGGACCACACCCGGGGTCGCCTGGAGGCGGATCCGGTCGATGCGGGATCGCTCCGTGCGGGACTCGGAGAGTTTTCGGCGCTGCGCGTGCGGTCTACGCAAGAATGGCTGGTGAGCCACCGTCCCGTGCTGCGAGACGCCCCTTTCGTGGGCCGGGCCGCGGAACTGGCGACACTGACGAGTGCCTACGCGCAGTCTGGAGCAGGCCGGCCGCACGCACTGTTCGTATCGGGCGAACCCGGAATGGGAAAATCCCGACTGCTCCGGGAACTACGCGATCGCGTGTCGTCTTCGGCCGCCTGGATCGAGTGCCGCTGCTCCCCCGAGACCCAGAACACACCGTATGCACCGATCGTGGCTTGGTTGCGAGAACGGATCGGCGATTCCCCGCTGCGCGAATTTCTCGCAGACCTGGAGCTCGATCTCGAGATCGCACAGCCTCTGATCTCTGCGCTCGTCTCACCCGCCAACGAGTCTGTCGGGGACGGCGCTTCGGGAACCGACCTCTCGGCGAAACGGCGCAAGGAGCTCACGCAGTCCGCGTTGGTCGCGCTGGTGTTTGCACTCGGCGTGCGCCAGCGGGCCGTTTTCGTAGTCGAAGACCTGCACTGGGCCGACTCGAGCACGCTCGAACTGCTCACTTCGCTGGTCGAGGATATCTCTGCAGCGCACGATCTGGGCGAGGAATCGGGATGCAATTTGATGGTCGTGCTCTCCGCGCGGCCCGATGCACAATTGCCCGCGCCCATCGCAGCACTCCCCAGTGTTCGCCTCGTTCGCCTCGCGCGGGCCGACGTCGAGTCGATCGTCCGCGAGACGGTCGCAACGCGCGACTTCGCCGAATCGCTGATCGACCGAATCGTGCAGCGGGCCGATGGGGTGCCGCTGTTCGTCGAAGAGATCGCTCACAGCGTCGCCGAGTACGCAGAAGACCCAACGGGGGAAGAGATCCCGGAGACGTTGCATGATCTGTTGGCGGCGCGCCTGGGTGTGCTGGCACCCGCGCACAGGCGTACGGCCCAGCTCGCTGCAGCGATCGGCCGAGAATTCGATTTCGAGTTGCTTCGCCTGGTGGCTGCCAAGCCCGAGACGGAACTCGAATCCGAGCTGTCTACACTCGCGCGCGCCGGTCTCGTACATCGCCGCCGCAGCCTCGCGCGCGAAGCCTATGTGTTCAAACACTCGCTGGTCCGCGACGCGGCCCACGATTCCATGCTGGCCGGAACTCGTCGACGTGTTCACGGTGAGATCGCAGCAGCGCTGCGGCAGGAGTTCCCCGAGGTCGAGGCGCAGCAGCCGGAGCGGCTAGCCCGTCACCTCGAAGAAGCGGGCGAAAACGAAGACGCGATCCGCTGCTGGGGTCGGGCGGGTCGGCAGGCGATGAGTCGCTTCGCAAACGTCGAAGCCGCGGCCACCTTCCGCCGCGCTCTCGATTTGATTCCGACGCTGCGTTCGTCGACGCAGCGCAACGAACTCGAACTCGACCTCCACCTGAGTTGGGGCAGAGCAACGACCGATACGCAGGGCTTTGCGGCACCGGGGCTCGACGAGGCCTTCGCGCGCAGCCACGAACTGTGCGAAGAAATCGAAGACCTTCCGCGATTGTTCTATTCGCTGAACGGTCTCTGGTCGTTTCAAGTGGTGCGCGGGGGAGCCCGATTGGCTCCCCACTACGCGGAGCGCCAGGCCCGGCTCGCTCGCATCACCGGTGACCCGACTCACGAGTTCGTGTCGATTCACGCACTCGGGGTCACCGCGTTCTTTCAATCCCGATTCGAAGACTCGGCGTCGCTGCTGGAGCGTGGATGCCAGCTCTACGAGGTGCGTGGCGACGACACGTCGGATCGCTCCACGATCCGCCGAGCGGTCGAATTCGCAAACATCCGACATTACCTGGCGTGGTGTCGCGTACTGCAAGGCCGTCCGGACGCGGCGATCGCGGTGCATGAAAAGGGGATCGAAGAAGCGAAGCTGGCCGGCGAGGACTACTTGCTGGCTGAAGGGCTCAACTACGCACTGGCCGTCTTGTACATCCTCGACGAACCGCAGAGGGTCCTCGACCGCGCCAATCAGGTGATCGCAGTCTGTGAAGAGCGCGGCTTCGACTATTGGCGTGTGATCGCAGAATCGTCTCGCGGGTGGGCACGGGTGAGACTCGGCGAGGTCGATGAAGGCCTGGCGCAGATCCAACTCGGAAACGGCGCCTACCGGATGTCGGGTGCAATCACGCCATGGGCTTTTCGGCAGACCCACCTGATCGACGCACTGCGTTCGGCTGGGCGAATCGACGAGGCGTTGGAAGTGGTCGACGACCTCGTGGCCAACTACATCGACATCGACATCCTGGATCGCTTCTACAACCCCGAGGTCCACCGCCTGCGCGGGGCGCTGTTGGCCGAGAGGGGTGACTTCGAACGGGCGGAGGCGGCGTTTCGGACCGCGTTGGCAGCCGCCCATGATTCCAGGGCACACTGGTTGGAGTTGCGTGCCGCGATCGGGCTCGGACAGCTGCTTGGGCGCATGGATCGATCCAACGAGGTGCAGGAGTTGGTGGCGCAGAGTCTGAAACAGGTAGACGCAGGGTCCGCCTACGGGGTAGTCAGGAGTGCGGAGGAGCTATTGAATGTCGAATCGAAGAGGTAAACCCATGGGCTCGAATTCACCTGGATCGGCCGCCGGCCTTTCGAAGTACGTCGAACGGAACCAGAACCCGATCCTGATGCCGCCCTACACGCTGGGCCAGATGAACGACAACGCCAATTTCGTCTCGACCGGGTTCATGCTCGATGCCGACCCCAAGCAGCTCCAGCGCCTGGTCGACGAGCACTTGAACCGTCCCCTCGGCGGCATCAAGCGCTTCGAAATCCCGCAGTCCGAAATCTCACAGAAGGTCCTGATGACCTTCAACAACTACAAGCGCTCGACTGGCCACCTTCCCGCGCCGGGCTCCGGCCTTTCGCCGGGGAGTTTCAATATCCCGTACTCGGAAGTGTGCTTCATGTTCCTGGTGATGAGCGAAAGCGAGGACCCCGGCAAGAAGGGCAAGGACGCCTACGAACCCTTCTGGTTCATGCCGATGGTGTTCATCGGTCCGTATCTCGGTAAGGGGGCCGGTGGGATTCCGGAGGCGGCGATTCTGCCGATTGTCGAGGGTCGCGAAGTCTATGGGTTTCCCAAAACGCACGGCCGAATCGAATACGACGAGGTCGGGATGGGACGCGGCGTAAAGAATGGCAAACTCCACGTCATGAACCCGCGGCGCGGATGGTTGGAGTACAAGAAAGTCATCGACATCGAGTTCAAACTTCGTGGTGCCAAACTCGGCAGCCTCCCGACCGTGTCCGACGCTCCCCCATCGTTTTCTACCTTCGTCAACCACGCGCTCCCGGGTGCGACTCCGAATGTGACGTCCGACGACCATGTCGCCGAGCTACCGAACGGGCGGCAGCTGAATTTCCAATGGAATTCGAAACTCTACGGAGCCGACCTGCTAGCACTGAAGCAGTTTCGTGACCCCCGTGCCGTGAGTGATGCGTGTTACCAGGTCGCGATGGCGACACCCCTGACCATCGAGGGATCTCCGTTGACGTCCGGCCTGTGGTTCGATCACCAGATCAAGTTCACAGAGCCGAGCCCCGGCATCTGGAAGAACTATCTCGGACTCACACAGAAGCAGTACACGATTCCGAAGACGGGGTTCTGCTACTCGGTCGCGAGCTGGTTGTCGTTTGGGGATCCGACGGCGACGCGCGTCTGGGACCCCCGACAACCGCAGCCCTCGCGCCCGCATCCACGAACACGGACACCCAAGCGTGCACCGCAGTATCCGCCGCCGCCGGGACCGGGGGCATAGCCCGACTCGAATCATTCGGAAGCGGAGGCCTCGCTGGCCTCCTTCGCGTCGTTGACGACCGGCGAAATTTCGAGTCGGCCTCTGGCCGCCCTTCAGTCGCTCTCGATCACGCGGCCAAGCGACGGAACGAGGAGGCCGAGCGAACTCTTCACGAAACTATCGGCGCCCGAGCCCGTGGCGAGCCACATCGCCAGCCCGGATGTGCGCACCGTCTGGATCGCGACCGCTGCATAGGTCGACAGGACCCACGGGTGCAGTTTGAAGCGCCCGGTGTTGATTGCAGCCTTCAGCGCTTCGTCGAAGGCCTGGATGGCTTCGCCCGCGCCGATACCGAGTTGAATGCCCGTGTCTTCTTGTGGGTTGAACCCTTCGGTGACGACTCGGCGCACATCTTCGCGATATTCCTCCAGCCTCTTCATCTCCGAGACCAGCCAGACTTTCAGGTAGTTCTCGAAGTTGGTCTCGCCTGAGGCATCGTTTTCCGCCTCCCCGAACTCCACCATCCATGCCTCGGGACCAAAGTCACCACCGTTGCGTTGTTTTGCTGCCCTTCCCTTCGCGGATGCCATGACTACTCCTGGTTGAATTTCCGTTCGGGCTAAACTCGTTCGAGTACCCAGGTCACGAGGCCTTCGACGAAGTCCTTGTCGTCCGATGGCTTCAATCCGCCGAAGACGAGGTCGAACTCGTTGGCGGCCGCCCCCGCAAGGCCATGCGCGAACTGCCGCACATAGTCGACGCAGTCGTAGCGGTCCATCTGCTTCCGGATCCATCGGACCGTTTCGATCTGTCGCTCGGCACGCGAGGTGTCGAAGAACGCGTCGATGCGCTCGCGCTCGCTCGCGGTCGCCTGGTTCCACAAGTGGACGAGAAGCATGCTGCGTTTGCCCTCGAGCAGATCCCCTTC
>JAJDAM010000097.1 GCA_029261905.1 Deltaproteobacteria bacterium | reverse complement strand
CTGCGCGAACTCTGGCCGACACAGGCGGAAGTCGCCGAGGTCGTCGGCCGCTCGGTGAAGACCGCGCAATTCGAACACGAGTATGGAGCCGTGTTCGAGGGGTCCGACGAGTGGCGAGCGATTCCGACGACGGGCGCAGCCCTCTACGATTGGCAACCGGAGAGTACCTACGTACAAGAACCGCCGTTCTTTCTGGACCTGGGGCCCGACGTGCAGCCGATCCGCGCGATCGAAGGCGCGCGCGTGCTGTTGAAACTCGGCGACTCGGTCACGACGGACCACATCAGTCCCGCCGGTTCGATCGAGCCCGACTCGCCGGCCGGCAAATACCTGATCGAACATGGCGTCGAACCGCGCATGTTCAACAGCTACGGATCGCGCCGCGGTAACGACCGCGTGATGACCCGCGGCACGTTCGCGAACATCCGAATCCGCAACCAGTTGGCGCCGGGCACCGAGGGGGGCCTGACGACGGACTTCACCGACGATCTCGTCAAGCCGGTCTACGACGCGAGCCTCAACTACAAGGGGGCGGGGATCCCGCTCGTGGTCCTGGCCGGTAAAGACTACGGGATGGGTTCATCACGCGACTGGGCGGCGAAGGGCACGTTCGAGTTGGGAGTGCGCGCCGTGATCGCAGCCAGCTTCCAACGGATCCACCGCTCGAACCTGGTGATGCTGGGCGTGCTGCCGCTGACGTTCGCCGATGGCCAGAACGCCGAGACCCTCGGGCTCGACGGCACCGAGACCTTCGCGATCGCAATCGACGACGCGCTCGAGCCGCGTCAATCGGTGAACGTCACGGCCAGCCATTCGAGCGGGTCGACGGTCGAATTCGCGACCACCTGCCGCGTCGACACTCCCGTCGAGGTCGACTACCTGCGCAACGGCGGCATCCTGCACATGGTGCTGCGCCGAATGGCGGCTTCGGGACGCTAGAGGAGCCTGACCCAGGACTCCTAGCTGCTGCGCGGATCCAACCGCACCATGGCCATGTCGGGCCGCTCGCTCATTGGCTTCGAAAGCTGTTCCTTCCAGAAGGGATACTTGGCAGCGAGGGCTTGAATGGCGACCTGGAACTCCGCCGGGTCTTCGACGACGACGGCTTCACGCTCGTAGATTTTCCCGCCGATCTCGAGACGCACCTGCGGATCGGATTCCACGTTTGCGTTCCAGAATTTGTCCGGCCACTCGCCCCCCTCGAAATAGATCGTCGGCACGTAGAGTTTCTCGCCCAGTCCCGCGCACACCGTCGTGACGGAGTGCGGGATCAGGTAGGCGGTCTGTGTTTCGAGATAGATCTCCTGGTGCGCGTCCGAAAACGACCAGTCGTCGATTTCCTCGTTCACGAGATCTCCGGTGAGGCGCAGTCCGGGTCGTCGGTCTTTCGGATCGATACAACCCGTGGCGATTGCGATGAGCAGGGCCGCGATCCCGACCTGGAAAACGATGGTTTTCATGTTGGCTCCCTCCGAGGGCCAGGCTGACAGCGATCGAGCGATCGCCGTGCGGCCGGTGCGTCATTCTACGCTCAATCGCTGTTTCTGCCCGCCGCAGCACGATCTGCCCGAACTACCGGACAGGCCCGCGCAGCCGAGGCTCTCGGTCGGATTCAGAGAAAACTCACCCGACTATTTTCAAAAACGCGGTCTATCCTCGCCATCCGCTGGGGCCGGGGCCCATGACGGGTAGCGGCGGTGAGGGCCGAACGCGGAATCCGCGCTTCAAGGGGAGAAGGTGTTGGCGAAGGGTCGCCCTGTACTGCGAATCGACATCCAGGCATTGCGGGCGCTGGCGGTCTCGTACGTGGTCGTCGTACATCTGTGGCCCGGAATCCTCAGCGGCGGCTATGTCGGCGTCGATGTCTTCTTCGTCATCTCCGGTTTCTTGATCACCAGCCACCTGTTGACTCAGGCCGCTGATCAGGGCCGGGTTTCGTTGGCCCAATTCTGGGGCAACCGGGCGATTCGCATTCTGCCAGCCGCTCTGCTGGTTCTGGCGTTCACTGCGTTGGGCACCGTGATTTTCGTGCCGCAGGCCTTCTGGCAGCAGTTCTTCCGCGAGATCGGTGCGTCCACGGTCTACCTGGAGAACTGGGCGTTGGCGGCGGACGCCGTCGACTACTGGGCGTCGGAAAATCCGCCCAGCCCCGTGCAGCAGTACTGGAGCCTGTCGGTCGAGGAACAGTTCTACATCTTCATGCCGTTGATTCTGGTCGGTGCGTTGAAGATGGGCGGGCGATGGCGGCTCTGGTATGGGATCGGCCTGTCGGCGATCGTGGCGACGTCGTTCGTTCATTCGATTGCCTACACCGCCGCGAATCCGTCGGGTGGGTACTTCGTTACGACGACGCGCGTGTGGGAGTTCGCATTGGGGTCGCTGCTGGCGTTGGCGGCGAGCTCCGCTCCGCGCCCGCTCGCCATACCGGCGGCCTGGGTCGGCATGGCGATGATCGTGGCCGGTGGCGTCTTCTATTCCGAAGAGACGCTGTTCCCAAGCTACCGAGCGGCTCTGCCGGTAGGCGGAGCTTTGCTGGTCATCTGGGCGCAGTACACCCGGGGTGTACTCGGCTGGATCTATCGGCTCCGGCCGGTTCAGCTCTTCGGTGATCTTTCATATGCCCTCTATCTGTGGCATTGGCCTCTGATCATATTCGCCGAATTCACGTGGCCCGGTGGACTCCCCGTTGGTGGCCGACTGGCACTGGCTGCGCTGGCCGTGCTGTTTTCGTGGCTGTCGACCCGCTTCTTCGAGGAGCCGATCCGCTACCGGATCGTGGCCAC
>JAJDAM010000096.1 GCA_029261905.1 Deltaproteobacteria bacterium | reverse complement strand
ACCACTCGGCCCACCGGCGCGCGCGGTGCTCCGAAAAAGGGCTGCGCGTGCCGGTGTCGTGGCTGCTGTTTCCCTCAGGGGGTGCGGAAAGTCTGCTCGGAGTCCGGCGGAGTTTCGGCGATTCCCAACTTGTCCAGTCGGTGAGAGTGGTGTGGTGGGGAGGGGGAGGCCCGAGAACGCAGGGCTTTCCCCTACGCACGACCGCCCCGGGTGGGCTCGAATCGGCCTTGATTCGCTCGGAACGGTAGCGCGGGCGGTAGCAGGTCTACGACTTGGTGCGACGCTTCTTGGTCTTCGCCGGCTTGGCCTTCTTGCGTGCTTGCTTGGCTCGATGGCGGGCCCCGCCGGCTCGGTTCTGGCAGCGGGTCGAGCAGTACACCTGCCCCTTCCTTCCGGGCACGAACACCCGAGCGCAGCCTGGTGCGACGCAGGGGAGAATCGAGCGGGAAGTTTCGAGTGTGTGGATCACCGCACCGAAGAACAGGGACTCGAGGTCTCCGGACGGCCCCGCGAATACTCCAACCAGCTCGGCCCGACGGAGTTCGTAACGCAGCGGGACCGGGATCGAGTAGGAGGCCATCGGGTCAATGGGTGATCGTAGGAAGTGGATCAATTGCTTTACCCAGAGCTGGATGGTCGGGACGCGGTCGGCGGCAACGCCGGGGGCGCCCTTCGACTCGATGTGTGCGGTTAGCTGCTCATCGGTCAGACTCATCGCGAGTTGGGCAGTGGTCTCGGTCGCCGTGTGGGCGACAACGAAGATGCTCCACCGTGCCGCTTCCAGTTCGTTCGGATCGACCAAGTCCATCGCAGCGAAGTCGTTGAGCCACTCGACGCGATTCCGGGGCGGTACGAGGCCGAGCGCGTTTCGGAACATTTCAGCCGGCAGGGTGTTCGTGCTGTCGGGCGCTTTTTTCACTTTTCTCGCCTTTCTCAAAAAAAACTTCGTCCTGTGATCCTAATAGTGAAGCCGCCCCCAGATGTCAATTCAGCATTATGCAAGATGCTTAAATGCTATCTCAGCTGAGCCCAGGGTGATAAATGCCATTGGGCGTCATTGCGAACGGTCTATTTCGCCATTTGCCTTACTCGGATCCAGGGTATTTAATTGAACCACATGATGATGCGGGCGGAGAGGTTGAGGCAGGCACTGACGCAGCGGGACCTTGCGTTACTTTCGGAGACAAACCAGGCGCGGATTTCCCAGATGGAGCGGGGGCTGCTCGTCCCCAGCGCCGGTGAGCGGGAGCGGATCGCCGCGGTGTTGGAGGTCCCGGCGGCCGAGCTGCTCGAGGACGTTGCGGAATGACGGCCGGTGCCGCGAGCCTGAACGGCACCGGGCAGGCGAACCGCGCCTTGGAGTTGTTCGCCCGGGGGCTCGATCCCGTCCTCTGCGCCGAGGGGGAAAAGACACCCATCGGGAACGGCTGGCAGGACATACGATATGCCAGCGAAGGTGAGGTGGCCGAGGCGTTCGCTGGTCCCTGCAATATCGGGATCTTGCTCGGCGACAACGTGGTCGACATCGATCTCGATCACGCCTTCGCCCGCCGGTTGGCGCCACACTTTCTCCCACCGACGGAGCTGAAACACGGGCGGCCGAACAGCCCCGGTTCGCATCGTTGGTATCGAATCGATGGAGCGACGCCTACGAAGAAATACCAGTTCGACAAGTTGATGCTTCTCGAACTCCGAGCGAACCGCACCGACGGCGGGCGCGGTCTCCAGACCATAATCTCGGGGCGACACCCGAGCGGCGAGTATTACCAAATGGAAGCCGACGGTGACCCGGCTGAGGTTACAAACGCCGAGCTAAACAAGCAGTGCGCAGACCTCGCCGCAGCAACACTGTTGCGGATGTGCTGGTCGAAGGTTCAAGGCGAGCGGCACGACGCCGCGCTGGCGATCGGTGGCATGTTCGCCCGCGGTGGCCTCGACCAGAGCCGCGCCGAAAAGATCATCGAGCACGCACTCCGACACGATGGTGTCGACGAAGAATGGGGCGACCGTAAGCGGGCCGTCGCGGATTCCTATCGAGCCGTCGCCAAAGGCGATCGGGCGACAGGTACACCGACGGTCGCTCGGATGTTTGGTGACGAGGCGGTGCGTTGTCTGCGGGATTGGCTCGGGCTGGCGCAGGTCACCGACCAGGAGGCCGAGGAAGAGGAGTCGAAGCCCCGGTTTCGAATCTTGACGGACTCCGAGATCGAGTCCCGCGAACCGCCCGAGATGCTAGTCGACGACATCATGCCAGCGGGTGGGCTCGGGTTGCTCTACGGTCTGCCCGGGGCTCTCAAGTCCTTCTGGATGGTTGCGATCGCCCTGCACATTCAGACCGGGCGGCAGTACCTCGGGCGACGGGTCCGGCAAGGGAACATCCTCTACACCATAGGTGAGGGGGTTTCGCAGTTTGGCCGCCGTCCGGCTGCGTTTAAGGCTTGGAACGGCATTGAAGGCGACACGGGAGCCTCCTGGCTGACGGATACGCCGGTACAGCTCGCCGACCCGGCAGATACCCGAGCGTACTTGCGGACGATCGAGTCCGCTGGCCTCGGTGAGTTGTCGCTCGTCGTCATGGACACGCTTGCCCGCTCGGCGGTGGGCGTCGAAGAGAACAGCGCGACCGACATGGGGAAGCTCATCGCCGGGTGTGACCTGATTCGACGCGAGACCGGCGCCGCGGTCTGGCTGATCCATCACAGCAACAAGCTTGGACAGCGCGAGCGTGGATCGTCGGCTCTCACCGGGGCGATGGATACGATCATTAAGGCATCGGTCGATGGCGATGTGGTTACACTGAAGGCCGAGAAGCAGAAGGACCTGGGGCCGTTCGACGACCTTCTGTTCCGAAAGAAGGTTGTCGAGTTCGATACCGGTGCAACGTCGCTCGTCTTGGATCCGGTTTCGCGGGACGAAGTTACTGCAAAGCCGCCGAGCCCCGACAAGCTCGATGGGAACCGCCGAATCGCCTTCGATGCACTCACTGAGCACTTCGATAGCGAGACCGGCGCGACCGCGAGCGAGTGGCGTGCTGTGTCTACTCTCGCCGAGCGGAGCTTCTTTTCGGCGATAAAGCCCCTGAAGCTATGGGGTTTTGTTCGATTCCAAAACCGCCGCTACTTCCCGATTGGAGCTTGAGAACATGGTTTCCAAAAACACTGCCGTTGCAGTGCAACGCACTGCCGACAGCACTGCATTGCAGCGCACACACCCTTTAGGGTGTGCAGTTGCAGTAGCAGCTCGCAGTTGCACCTGGGGTGGCTCGAAATGATCGACGCCAACCAACTTCGGCACGACATCGAGAAGAGCCCGCCAGATGAGCTACCCCGGGTTGTCGGGGCGCTGAGTGAGGCACTCGCGGTTGCACAGCGACGACTTGTTGAACCGCAGCCGGTGCAGACGTCGACCGACGGCCGCTTGGTCACCGCCGACGAGATGGCCGAGCAACTCGGGATCAAGAAGTCCTGGTTGCTCGATATGGCCCGGCAAGGGCGTGTGCCCCACGTGAAGCTGGGGCGGTACGTGCGGTTTATGCCGGCAGAAGTCCTGAAATCGGCGAGAGAGGGTTCGTAGATGAACAGCCAGACTTCCAAGCTACACAAGTTGGGCACCGCCCCGGAAGGGTTGGGGGACAAGGGCTCGACGGGCCTTGCTACCGCCGCGCTACCGACTTCCAGCTTCCACGGGAAACCCGGCAGAAGCGGCCCCCCGGGCAACACAAACGCCCGAACGCACGGCGGAAGCCGAGCGAGTGCGGACCTGAAAGAGCTGAGACGGCGTGCGTTGGACGGCCGAACCACCGAGGCCCGGTTGGTGCGGGAACTCGAGAACGACCTGATCGACTCGCTGGGTGGCCCCGACGAGGTCAGTACTCAGAAGCGATGGCTGATCGAGCGGGCCGCGATGCTGCAACTGCAACTGTCCGCGGTCGACGCCTTCGTGGTGTCGATGCCGTCGATCGCCAACAAGAAGCGCCGGGCGTTGTACCCGATCGTGAAGGAATCCGCATCGCTCGCGCAGTCGCTACAGTCGCTGTTGGTGTCGATCGGCCTCGAGCGTCGGGCCCGTACGGTGAAGCTCTCCGACTACATCAGCGAACGCACCACGCAGGACGCCGATACAGCACCGCAGGAAGACGCAATCGAAAAGACGCAGGACTAGGCAATCAATCGCGCCACGACGCCGTACGCGGCTCGTTGACGCCAACAACGATGAGGTGGTGAGGGGATGGAAACAACGCAAACGGAACTGGTGGACTTGACGGCGTACATCGCGGAGGCCCGCGAGAACGGACTGGCCGAAGAACTCGAGCAGTACGGAGCCGAGCAGCGAGCCGAGCTGGCTGACCGGACACGGCAGCGCGACAACATCGCGGCCGAACGCGATAAGCTGGTCGAGCAGATCGCGGAGGTAACCACCCGCAAGTCGGCATGTGCAAAACTCGCGGCTGCTGGTGACGCGGACGCCCGCCGTGACTTCGACAAGTGCCAGTCCGAGATGGCGGGGCTGGTGACTCGAAAGAACGGTTTGGATGAGCTGATCAAAGCGGCCAACCGCGATCTCGCCGGCCGAGCCGAGCTGGTGCGAGAGTTGCGGTACGCCTACGCCATCGAGGGTCCGTTCCGTGTGACGTGCGACAAGATGAAGGCGATCCACGAGCGGCTCGACGATGGACTGGTGGAGCTGGGCAAGTTGTTTGCCGAGCGGGCCAAGCTCGATATTCAGTGGGGCGACGAGCGGCAGCGGCTGGGGCTGCCGGAACGGTCGAGAAACTCCGATACGTACCGGCTGGTCGGTGCGGCACTGCATCACCTCAATCTTCCGACCATTCCGCCCCACCTGGCCCGATACTTCCGGATGCCGCTGAAGGAAGTGGCATCGCGTTACGATCTGCCGCAGGGGCCGCACCAGGTCCCGGACGGCTGGCAGCCGAGCAATGAGGATACCGACGATGAGTAACACACTACGAGAGACTGTTGATGTCGCGGTTGGCGTACTCGCCGAGGAGGTGTTGAAGAAGCACCGCGAGCGCGGCGAGACGATTTCTTTGGCTAAGGCCAAGGTGATCACCTATAAGACGCCCCGCGGTCGTAGTCTGAGCGAGTTGCGGCGCCACAAAGACGCGTGGATGACGCCCGACGCGTTCGATCGGGCGCAGAAGGCGAAGCGCGACGCGATACCAAAGCATAGTGAGGCGCTGGTCGAAGTCCAGAAGCGTGCCCACGGGCTACTCGCCGCTGGCGTGGCGCCGACGATCGAGCAGGCCCGGGTCAAGGTTCGACGCGACGACCGCGACCTCGCCGCACGTGAGCGCGAAGCCCTGAAAGCGATGCACACGTGACCACAGTCACCAACCTTGAAGCCGGGCCTTCCACCCGGCTCCCCCCGGCCGGCGGTTCTTGTCTGACGTCGGTCGGGGCCTCCAATTGTATCCGCGAGCTTCACCTCTCGGCGGGTGCAATCGCTCAGTCTGGACTTCACTCCTCCATGGCTGAGTGGCCTCGGCGTCGTGCGGTTTTCGGTTATCCGCACGGCGTCGGGGCAATTGGGCTGACGCATTACACGGCGGGTCAGCGGTCAGCATACGCGGCGAAGTTGTCGACGTTGACGCGCCAAGACGCGGTCGCGATGAGGTGGGAGCATGCAAGCCTTAATTCAGGCTTGCATGCAGATGAACCCGCCCGGGCGCCGATAGTTGGGCGGTGATGTGATGCGATTCACCGAAGCGTTCACTGACCCCAAGCTGTTCGGCTCGATGTTCGGGCCGACGTTCGACGCATGGCGGGTTGTTGCCAAGGCGATCGGCGCAGAGCCGATGACCCACGACGAGCGGGCGTTGTACGAGCAATGCACGGAACGGACGACGGCACCGACGGAGCCGTTCCGCGAAGTGGTGATAATCGCGGGCAGGCGTAGCGGGAAGGGTCGCTTCTCGTCGGCGTTAGCGACGTACCGGGCGGCGTTTGTCGACCACCGTGAATACCTCGCACCGGGTGAGCGGGCGGTGGTGATGTGTCTTGCGAGCGACAAACAGCAAGCGAAGATTGCGTACCGATACTGCCGGGGCTTGTTGGAGATTCCAATGCTCGCTGGATTGATCGAGAGCGAGACGCGGCAAACCGTGGAGATGTCGACGGCGGCGAGCATCGAGGTCTACACGAGCAATCACCGCGCTGTGCGCGGCGTTACGATCGCTGCGGCTATCTTGGATGAGTGCGCGTTTTGGCCCGCAGGTGACGACTCGGCAAACCCGGACGTCGAAACGGACGCCGCCCTGACGCCGGCCCTGGCAACGTCGCCCGGTGCGGTGAAGATGCTTACAAGCACGCCCTACGCCAAGCGCGGACTGTTGTTCGAGAACTTCGCCGCGCACTTCGGCAAGGATGACTCTCCCGTGCTGGTGTGGCGGGCGCCGTCGACGCTCATGAACCCGACCCTCGACCAGCGTGTTGTTGATGCGGCGCTGACACGCGACGAATCGCGGGCGCGAGCTGAGTGGCTGGCCGAATGGCGCGATGACGTCGAAGGCTTCTTGTCTCGCGATACAGTCAACGAGTGTGTCGAGGACGGGTGTCTCGAGATACCGCCGATGGACTCCCGGCGGTACTTCGGCTTCGCCGACCCGAGCGGCGGAAGTCGAGATTCCTTCACGGCCGCGGTCGCGCACCTGGACGAAAACGGGCGGGCGGTTCTCGACGCTACACGCGAGATCAAGCCGCCTTTCGATCCCGAAAGCGCGACGGCCGAGCTGTGCGCGTTCCTGAAACGATACGGGTTGACCCGGGTCACCGGCGACGCGTACGCGGGCGAGTGGGTGCCATCAGCGTTTCGCCGGCACGGCATCGAATACGACCGATCCGAGCTGACGCGGTCGGGGATCTATCTCGAGCTGTTGCCGTTGGTGAATGGCCGGCAGGTCCAACTACTCGACGACTCGCGTCTAGTGAACCAGCTCGCGAACCTCGAGCGGCGTCGCGGTCGCACTGGGAAAGACACGGTCGACCATGCGCCGGGAGCGCATGACGACCTTGCGAACAGCGCAGCGGGGGCGGTGGTTCTCGCCAATCAATCGGCCGTCACCGTGGAGCTGGCGGCACCGATATCGCTCGGTTGGCACCGAAGCCCGTTCCGCTACGGCGGTAGGTCTTCGGGGAGGATGTGGGGATGAGGATGTCGGGAAGGGCGGTTCTAGCTGGGTGGCGCCGGTATCGGTGCTGCTGCGGACACCGCTGGGAGACCCCGGTCCGGGTGGGCGATGTCCAAACGGAATGCCCGAGTTGTGATGGCGATGCGGTCGCGGTGACGGAGTCGGTGGGCGATGATCACCGCGAGTAAGGGCAGGCGGCTCGAACACCGCAGCAGGGCGCTACTCGACGACTACTGGCCGTCAACCACCCCGGGCCTAGTCTTTCTCATGGCGATTGAACCGAATAGCGACGCCGGTCGCCGACACATCGTGTCGAGGGTTCGTCATGTAGTTGACGTTAATGATGGCGTCGACCTTGCGCCCAAATTGCATCAGCGCCTCTCGACGGAGCGCGTCGTTAACGAGGGCCGTGGGCGCCTGGTAGAACTCCCGCCTGGTGTTTCCAACCGCCACCCGGCCCAGCCCCCACACGACAGTTGCTGCGCGGTCCATCCCGGGGAACATCATGTCGACCGACCCCAGGATGTCGTAGGCACGCTGAAGGGACCCGGCCGTAACCACGATTCTCTTGGCTTGCTCACCAAATTCGGTGGCGTAGAGGTGGGGCGACTCGCACATGTTAATTGTGCGGCGGCTCTGGCGGAACGCTTCCAGAATACGCCTGTCGCCCTGAAGCGAGTACATGGGGACGTCTTCGGGCATGTCCTCCAGCTTGAGGTGGACCGTATTGGGGCAGTGGCCGAGAGTCTTGAGCGAAGCGTCGACCGCGAACGGAATAAAGAGCGCAACCATGTCGAGCGCCTTCAGGGCGGGCCTCATGCGGCACTGAACCAGTTGGCAGGCGGGGGCTTTCCCGGGAGCCTCGGCCCTAGCGACCCGCCAAGTCGACCTACGCCGTACGGTGAATGTGGCGGGGGATGTTGCTTGCTCGCCGCTGAGGGTCACAACCGCCGGGCCACCGTCAACAATAACGCTGACGTCCTGGTGGAAGCCCTGAAATACCAGGCCGCAGCCGCTGGATGCAGCCGCGAGAAGCGCGAGCGCAGCAACGCGAACCCATCGTCCACAATCGGGGCAGCTAATCAGCCCCATTCACTCACACTCGACCACAATGTCGCGAGAGCAACACGTAGGCTCGTCATCGTCGATCGCGCAGCGGGAGGCGGTGTCGCCCCCAGCAGGGGGTGCACAGAACAGGCCAGCTCCGCACTTGCGGCAGAAGCGCCCACAGCTATCGAGGCACTCGGCGTTGCCCACGCAGAAATCGGAGCAACCCTCACGGCACCGCCGTATGGTGTCGAGCCCGTTGCCTGTGACGCAGCGCTCGCACACGTCGGCCCTGCTAGCGCCGCCATCGTCGCCGCCCCCCCCGCCACACCCGAGCAATCCAGCCAGAAGAGTGACCCCAGCCAACAAGAAGATTTTCCGCATAGGGCCCGTGTACCAAACCGGCAGCAGCGCCCACAAGCTACGCGGGGGCTCGGATGAGAGGGCTAGCTCACATCGCGACGGTCTCAGCACTGCCCCTATGTGCGGCTCTAGCGATCCGCGGGCCGGTGGTGCTTCTCGCCGCCTCCTCCCTAGTTGGCCCAGTTGTGGGACTCGCAGGGACTGAGGGTGATCTTCCCCGCGTCGATAAGGTCCATGTCTCGGGTTGTGGCGACTCCCGCTCCGGGGAACCTCGCGCAGAACTGCCCGCTACGGTCGTAGCCGAAGATGTCACGATACTCGACGGCTCCGAAAACGTAGAACACTTTGTTCTCATTTCTGGTGCCCATCAGAATGCTGCCCACCTGTTTTGGCCAGAGCCGCAGCGCCGAGAGTACGACTTGGTCCGGGCCAATGACGCCTCGCCCCTTAGCCGGGAACTGGGCGAGAATTTCGTCGAAGACATCCGAGATATCGTCATCTTCGCCCCCCAGGTACCAGCCGACGTTGATCGTGACGTCTTGAGCGGGACTCGCCCCGGCGTTTCGGAAATGCAGTTCGAAGATACGCCCCAAGTCGAAGATCGGCCTTGGGGTGGCGTATTCGTCAAACAGCACCCACGCTCGTTGGCTGCTGACCATAGTCTCGTTCATGGTCGCCCATTGGCCGTAGTAAATAACGGCGATCAGTATCGTCATCCCCAGCAGCGCCGCCTGGATGATCACCGCCGCCATGTCCATCCACGTCCATGGCTTGCAGCCCCCGTCGGCCTGCTCGCCTGGGCCATGATGGCCCGTGGCCTGTGGACGATACGCATTCTCGGACGTCCCCTTTTTGGGGCCACCATGCTCGTTCTCGGGATGCTCGTCGCTCATGTCGGCGCGAGTCTGGCCGTCAACGGCAGTTGGGGTGGCCTGCCGACACCGCAGCTCATTGGCTCGTGGGTCCGGAACTCTACGCGGTGCCCGCACTTGAACCACGCCATCGGAGGAACTCTATGAACACCTACCTCATCGAGTCAAACCTCACATCCTGGGCCGTCGATGCCGAGGACGCCTTTACCGCAACCTGCGGCTGGATCATCCGAGGTATGCGCGACGAGGACGAGGCCAACGCCAACCAGGTCCGAGTCCGCGAGATTGAAGGTGGCGAGTACGTCTACCCGATGTGCGGCCTCGACGGAGTCGACCTGGCCCGTTTCATGGGCGAGA
Source organism: Deltaproteobacteria bacterium (assembly GCA_029261905.1). Taxonomy (GTDB): domain Bacteria; phylum Myxococcota_A; class UBA9160; order UBA9160; family SMWR01; genus JAJDAM01. The sequence continues at coordinate 3,168 of JAJDAM010000096.1, read as the reverse complement.
GCCGCGCCGAGATTGACGCGGCCTCCAGGACCACCCGGCGAGTCGGTGAGTCCGAGCGAATGTGGCACCGAGCCAACGGTCGACTCAGCGATGCCTACCAGCGGATCGGCGCGCTCGAGGGCATGAACGCGGCGATCGCCGATGTTGAGGCGGTGAAACAGCATGGCGAGCTGCCGAACTAATCCGCCGGCTCCTGGCTGGCGCCGGTATCGGTGCAGTTGTGGCTACCGGTGGGAAATCCCGGCAAGGGTCGGGGACGTCCAGACCGAGTGTCCGAGCTGTGATGCCGATGCGGTCGCGGTGACTGAAGCTGTGGGCGATGAACACCGCGGCCAAGGGTAGACGCCTAGAGCACCGTAGCCGGGCGCTACTCGAGCGTGAGGGCTACTCGGTGGTGCGGGCCGCGGCGAGCAAAGGCGCGTTCGATCTAGTCGCGATCGGGCCGACCGACATCGTGCTGTGTCAGGTCAAATCGAACGGATGGCCGGGGCGGGAAGAGATGGAGGCGATTGCAGCGTTCAAGGCGCCGTCGATCTGTCGGAAGGTCGTTCACCGGTGGCGGGATCGGCAGGCGTCGCCGGATGTGCGGGAGCTGTGAGTGGGTGCGGATACCGAGACGCGGCTACGATGAGGCGGGATCGTACAACTCCAAATTTGGAGTTGTTGGTAGGGAAACCCCCGACGGTTGCGGAGGCAGCCAGGAATCGGTTCATGCAAATCTGCGGGAACCGATCGAGCCGGAGGACATCAGCGCAAATTTGCGACAATGTTCGAGGCCGAAGCCGGGTGGGCTATTTGCCGAACCTCTCGATGAGTTTGCTGTCGGTTAGTTCAAGGCGGCCGTTCTGCACGGAGTGTTCCTGCCGACGTATCAGCTCTTGCTCGGGGAGCCAGAAGCGCCCCGTCCCCTCGCAGGGTTCGCAGGGCCCTGGATCTGGGCCGCTCAGGAAATCTTTGTTCGGATCAAAAAACCCGGAGCCTTTGCAGAGATCGCAGGGAAGCTGCCGATACTCGTTCGTGGCCGCCAACTGTTCAGCCCTTTTTCGGTCGTTCATTCGTAGTGCTCCTTCAGTAACGTACCTAGCTTTGCTTCGGGCGATCCCAGTAGGCGCTTTTGCATTTCGGGCAAATGCGCGGTCGCTGCGCTTTGTTTCTCGGCAGCCACTCATGTCCACAGCGACATCGGTACCCGTCCAACTTCACCCCACCGATCTTCTCCACCACTTTGCGCACCATACCTACTAATGTCCCCCAAGAGCGTGCCCCCCGTCAACAGTGGAGATTGCCTATTGACAGTAGGTGTTACCTAATGGGATACACCTACTAAATACTCAACAGGAGGCAAGGCAATGGCAACAGCGAGGAAGACAACCGCAAGGCGAGCAGCACCGAAGGCGACCACCAAGGGGCGATCGTCTACCACGACCAGGCGCCGGAAGGCTCGTATCACCGCCAGGCGCCTCGAGGGTGACCCACTGAAGGTTGCTCGAGCAGGCGACGTCGGCCGATTCCCAACCCACTACGTTGACGGAAACCTGGTCCACAGGCCGCTCGACCCCAAGGCGGTGCAGGTCGCAGCGATGCGGCAACTGATGTCGGCGATCTCCGAAGGCACCACCGGGGCGTTCGAGCTTCCACCGGAGGCTGGGCGGGATTTCTCCAAGGGCATCCCTGCCGAGTACTGTTATGCGGCGATGGTGCTCCGCGGGGAGGATCCCGACAGTATTTCGTTTATCACCGGCGAGGGCATGCTCAAGACGATGGCGCGGCTGGTGCGGTTGGCAATGGGTGCGACGTCGCCGAGTTGGGATCGGATGTACGTCCACGAGAAGGAGGAGTGAACAATGGCATGTGTCCGGAAACGCCGCGGGAAGTGGGTCGTCGACTTCCGCGACAATAAAGGCAAGCGACGGTGGGAGACCCACGAGACCCGGAAGGCTGCCGATGACGCGCTTTCGAAGCGCGTCGGGCAGCTTCGCAAGGGATCGTACAAGGCGCCATCGGAGATACCGAAGTTCGAGATCGTGGCGCGGGCCTGGCTCGCCGAGCGCAAACAGGAGAGCCGGCATTCTTCGTACTCGATCTGGGAGTCTCAGGTAGAGCGGCACGTGCTGCCGGCCTTCGAAGGGTATTCGGTCAACGCGATCACCCCGGCAATGGTCCGTGCGTTTCGCAACGAGCGGTCCGATCACGGGTTGGGCGCGACTATGGTCAATAAGCTCACGACCACCCTATCGGCGATCTTCGAGCTCGCCATGGACGACGAGTGCATCGAGCGGAACCCGGTCCAGCGGGTGAAGCGTCGCAAGGCATCGTCCAGCGAGTCCCGGGGTGAGTCGGAACGGGCGGTGCGCGAGGACGAGGTCTTGAGCACCGAGCAGGTGGGCAAGTTGCTGGCCGAAACCGAGCCGGGGCTATTCCGGGCGTTCATCCTGACGGCCGCACTGACCGGCTGCCGCAGCGGGGAGCTGCTGTCGTTGCGGTGGGATGAGGACGTCGACCTCGATGCCAAGACTCTGACCGTCAGGCGGTCCCTGTCCTATGTGAAGTCGATCGACGAGCGGGGGCAGCCACCGAAGGCCCGATTCACCGCGCCCAAATCAGAGTCGTCGATCCGTACATTGCCACTGGTGCCGGAACTCGTGACGGAGCTGAAGCGGTGGCGACTGGCGTGCCCAAAGGGGCCGGAGCGGTTGGTATTCCCGAAACTCGATGGGGGGGCGCAGCATCGCTCCTATGTGACGCTGGCCGGGTTCAAGCCGGCGCTCGAGCGGGCGGGGTTGCCGGCCGTCAAGCTGCACAGTTTGCGGCATTCGTTTGCGTCGACCCTGATCATGCAGGGGAAGCCGGTCACCCAGGTCGCGCACCTGCTCGGTCACAAGAAGTCCAGCGTGACGCTCGACGTGTACGCTCGATGGTTCAAGCGGCTCGAGTCGGCGGACGCGGACGCGGTCCAGGGAGTTGCTGACGCCGTGCTTACGGGCACTGCGGTAGCAGAACTGTAGCAACCCCCTGGGAATTGATGGTTAGGAGCCGCTAAGTGCTTGATTTCCTTCCGGCGGAGTTTCGGCGATTCCCAACTTGTCCATCTTGTACTTCAGGATGCGCCGGGTTGTCCCGAGCGTATCGGCGGCGCGCGTCTGGTTGTAGTCGACCCGCGCCAGGGCG
>JAJDAM010000095.1 GCA_029261905.1 Deltaproteobacteria bacterium | reverse complement strand
AGGCCATGCCCGAGATCGGTGCCGTCACAGCACCACCCTTGCGGTACGACCAGGCCTGGTAGGCGCCGTTGGCGTCGATGTCAGCATTCGCGGTTGCCCAGAACTGCGAACCCGGCGACGGAGCCGAGTCGATCGAGACGCCGTACTGGAAGTACACGGCTCCTTCCGGAGACCAACCGATCGTGTTGAAACCCGGGCTCGAACCATGCGAGAACGCAGTCTTCGTGTTGTTCGCGATGGTGGGAGGCGCCGCGTCCGCGGAGATGTAGGAACCATACTCCGAGTAGTACGACTCTTCCGCCGTCCGGATCGCTGCCAGGTTGGTCTTGCCTTCACTCGTCTTGGCCTTCAGCTGGAAGCGAAGGAAGTTCGGAATGGCGATTGCAGCCAAAATTCCGATGATGGCGACAACGATCATGAGTTCGATCAGCGTAAAGCCGCCCTTGCGGTTTCGAAGCTTCTGCATTTGTTGACTCCCTTTGTGATTCTGTCTTCAGTTTTCGAGTCGCAGGGGGCGAAACTTTTCAGCCCGCGGCACCAGTTCCGCCGAGTCCCCGGCGAAGTGAACACTCGAACCGTTCGAACAGCCTGAAGAGCAATGCGCGTGCCAATTGATCTGTTGCCACTTTACGGATCGGCAAGTGTCGGCTCGAACCTGAGATCCTCTCGCAGTGTTTTTTGTCGATGATTTTCTCTGGAGGGGTCCATCCGCGCTGTGCCGAACGATGTTGAAGTGACAATTCTTGGCGCTGTCGTCGACGAATATCGTCACTCTCCGCGGCTGATCGACTTCAGGGATGAACCGGGCCGCTGCATCTCGACACGAGCGGCTGCCGTTGGTTCGACCCGGTCCGAGGTCCGACCCCCGAAATCGACCGTGTTGACAACGTCGCGCGCGCCCGGCTACGTTGCGCCGGCTCGTCAGCTCGCTGCTCCCATCGTCTAGCGGTCTAGGACGGGGCCCTCTCAAGGCTCAAACACGGGTTCGATTCCCGTTGGGAGCGCCAGCCATCCCCGAAAAGAAAAATACAAAGAAAGTCGAAACGGAAGCCGAATCCTCCCAAGCGGAAGCCGGAACGAGCGGCCATTCGCGCGGCGGCTCATCCGCTCCGTCCGCTGGGAAACCGGCGAAACCGGCTTCACCACGTTCCGGAGCATCTCGGCGTGGCCCTGGATCGTCCAATTGGGTCATGGCCTTCATGGACTGCGAGTTCGGTGGCCTCGACCCGGAACTCCACGACATCACCGAAGTCGCGGTGATCCTGACCGACTATCGGTTGGAGGAGTTCGCGCGCGCCGAGTGGAAAATTCATGCGCGAGCGGATCGGATCAGCCCCGAGGGAGCCGCGATCGGTGGCTACAACGAGCGCGATTGGCAAGGGGCGCCCAAGCTGCGCCAGGTCCTCACCGAGATCTGCAACATGTTGCCCAAAGGCTCGCTCGTAATCCCCGCAGGACAGAACGTCCGGATGGACGTGCAGTTCCTGGAGCGAGGGTTTCGGAACTGCGGAATTCCGTTCCCGTTCGACTACCACGTAATCGACTTGGCGACGCTGTTCTACACATGGTCGCTGGTAACCGGTGAGCCGCTGTCCGCGCTTTCGCTGCGACAAGCTGCGCTCACGGCCGGATTGATCGAGGATTCGGTCCCGCATCGCGCCCTGGCCGATACGGAGTTGACGCTCGACAGCTTCCGGCACTTCATCGCGCGCCTGGCCCCGCGTGGCACGCTGGATCGGATCGTTTCAGGCGGCTGATCGAGTCTGCCGGCCCGTGCCAGCCGAGCCGGTCTCGACGGGACCGAATTTCCGCAGGCAAGAAAGATCGAACGCGGCCAGACGCGGCATGACCCATCGTGCAGCCCAACCGCCCAGGCGAAACGTCATGGCCGAATCGAAATCGATCAGTACCGGGCGGCCATGGAGATCGGCTCGAACATTGCTGCGGTGGCGCAGGTCCATGTGCACGACACCGCGCTCGTGGAGCCCGATGACGGCCGCGCGCAGCCTCTGGTCGAACTCGGGCGTGAACGTCCACGGCCGACGGCGAGTAAATCTCACTCCGCCCCGATGCTCGAGCACCAATGCGAGCCGGTCGATCGAACCCAACAAGCGAGGTACCGCGGGATGCCCGCGGAGCGCCTCGAGTGCGCGCCGCTCGCGCCGGATCAGCCAGCGGCCGAAACTCCCGGCGACCAGTGCGTTGCGCGGCGAGAAGTCCTTCACGACTACCGGACCGTCGTCGGAGTCGACCAACAGAACGTCTGGGCTCTCCCAGCCTCCGCTGCGAAGCTTCACGACGGTTCGCTGAGCCAGGTTCGCTCGCGTCAAACCCTGAACCGTGGTCACGTGCACGACCAGCTGCCACGCGAGAGATCGAGATCGAGAGCGCTCATGGCACAACGTTAGTTGCGACCATCACGGCGAGCAAATGTCAGCGACGGACTGCTCTTCGCGCGGACTTTCGCGTCGTCGCGTATTTCGACGAGCTGCTCGCTAGGGCCTGATCCGAAATATTTCGAAAGCGTGGGCGGCCAGGGGTGGCCT
>JAJDAM010000094.1 GCA_029261905.1 Deltaproteobacteria bacterium | reverse complement strand
CATTCGATGCTTGCGCGCCATTGCCTTCTCGATGAACGGTGCGAGTTCCTCTTGCTTCTTGGCCTCGCGCTGTTCGTTCTCGGCCTTGAACTCGGGCAGGACGTCGCGTGCAAAGAGTTCCAGCGAATCGCAGATGTGCTCGTGGAGATTGCGGCCACCCTGTTGAATGAACGCAACCTGGTCGACACCGGCGTCAGAGAATCCGCGCAGCGTCTTTCGAACCTGGTCCGGTGTCCCGATGCCTCGTTCCGCGCCCTCATCGGGCATCGCGCCGCGCGCAGCTTCGAAGTTCTTCCAGATGTCGGTTCGGCCCGGCTTGTGCTCACCGAAGATGTAGTGGTGACCGAGTCCGTAGCCGAAAAATCGGAAGCCGTCCTGACCGCGCCGCTTGGCCTCTTCTGCATTCTCGTGCAACGAGAAGCCTGTGATCATCGCGATGTTCGGATTGACGGTGTGACCGATGGGTACACACTCTTCCTTGAAGATGCGGTAGTAGTCGTCGACCCACATTTTCGCGTCGGCCGGGTCGATGAACGCGAACGTCAGCGCGCCAATGCCGAGCCTGGCAGCCAGCTTGATGGTTTCGCGGTTCGAGCAGGCCACCCAGAGTGGAGGGTGCGGACGTTGGACGGGTTTCGGTACCACGTTGCGGCAAGGCATCTCGAAGTACTTGCCCTGGTAGCCGGGGTACGGGTCCATCGCCATCATGTTGGCACACTGCTCTACACATTCGAGCCATTGATCCCGCTTGGTGTCGACCGCGACGTTGTAGCCGTGGAGTTCCAGTGCAGAGGACGATTCGCCGGTTCCCCACTCGACCCGGCCGTTCGAGACGAGGTCGAGCGTGGAGATGCGCTCGGCGACCCGAGCGGGATGGTTGTAGCCCGGTGGCATCAACGTGATGCCGTGACCGAGCCGGATGTTGGTCGTGCGTTGTGAGCACGCCGCGAGGAAAACCTCGGGGGCAGAACTGTGCGAGTACTCCTCGAGGAAGTGGTGCTCGACTTCCCAGGCAAAATCGATCCCGAGTTTGTCGGCGAGCTCGACCTGGCTGAGAGCATCTTGAAACAGCTTCTGCTCGTCCCCTTCTTTCCAAGGCCGGGGCAGCTGGTGCTCGTAGAAAGTTCCGAATTTCATGGGAGATCCTCACGGTTTCAGACTCGGTGAGCTGCCAGGGTGTAGTGCACCCACGTCGAGATGTCGGACCGTATTTTACGAGAGTTTCCCCGGCCGCGCCTCGTCAGCCCGACCGCGCGTTTCGCTGTTTCGCGGCTTCGTAAAGCAGAATCGACGCCGCCGATGCAACGTTCAGCGAGGATGCGGAACCCCCGATCGGAATCGTGACGATGTCGTCGCACAGTTCCGAAAGCGAACGGCTCAGACCCGCTCGTTCGTTTCCAACCATCACGACGGTGGGCGACGTCCAATCATGTGCGGCTGCATGAATATTCCCCATTGCGCTGGATCCGACGACCCGGAGTCCGACGTGTTTCGTGCGTTGCGCCGTCAACCAGCGTTCGAGTGCGCGCGGCGACTCCACGGAGACGGTGGGAAGTCGAAAGAGCGATCCCGTCGACGCGCGGATCGTACGGGGATCGTAGATGTCTGCGGCATGTCCGAACACCGCCAATCCGTCGGCGCCCAACGCGTCACAGGAACGGATCAGCGTTCCGAGGTTGCCGGGGCTTGCAGGGCGATCCGCAATGACTACGAGCATCGGGTTGGACAGCGGGATGGAATCGAGATCTCTTCCGCTCTTGCGCATTTCGACGATCGCGAGCAACTCGGAGGTGTCCTCCTTGTCGCTGACTTCCGCCATCAAATCGGGCGTCAGCCGGTAGTGGGTCCTGGCGGTCGAGTGCGACAGGATTTCATTGGCCCACGTCGACGGTTCGCTCTGGGCCGAGAGCACATAACCATCGACCGTCCAGCCATTCGCGAGCATCTGGTTGATCGGTCGCACGCCTTCGACGACGAACAGTCCGCATTGCGAGCGCTTCTTGCGGTTCCGTTGGAGCGTTTCGATGAGTTGGAAATCATCGCTTCTGGCTCGGACCTGAGTCTCGCGAGGGCTCAACGGTCCAGCCGCACCAGGTTGATGCGAAGCGCCGCGATCAGCACGCAGACACCGACACCAGTCGTGGCCAACGCGGTGCGTTCGCCGACGGCGTCGGCCAGGAAACCGACCGGAAGCGCCATCAACCCGAAAAATCCGAATGCCAGCATCGTCAGTGACATCACGCGGCCAATGTATACCGGGTTCGCCTCGCGAACGATGACTGCGGCGCTGAGCGACTGGAACCCGCCACTCCCGACGCCGACGAAGAACATCGCCACGATGGCAAAGCCGAAATTCGGCACAGCGGCCAGCCCCAACAGCGAAACTCCGAACAGGAACCCCAGCCCGATATAGATGCTGAGTGCCCGCTCCGAATCGGCGTATCCGGCGACCGAGAGGCTCGCTGTGAGTGCACCTGCAGCCGAGGCGAGATACAGCACGCTGATGCTTTCGACGCCATGTCCGAGTTGGTTCTCGACCAGGCCCGGAAGTACGGTCACGTGCGGAAAGCCGATGGTGATGGTGGCAATGAAGTAGATGACCAGCACGCGCAGCTTCGGCTCCCGCCAGACGTAGCGAACGCCGTCTGCCAGGTCTGCCAACACATGCGTCTGTGCGGCATCGAGTCGGCCCGGGGATCCCGGCAGGAACAGCAGCGTCGCGGCGGAGAATCCGTAGAGACCACCCATCACCGCGTACGCGCCGCTCGCGCCGAACAGGCTCCAGCCGAGCAATACCCCGGCCAGCGCCGGTCCCAGCACACGGGATGCCGTATTCGCGATCTGAGACAACGCCATTGCGTTGCCGCGTCGCTCTTCGGGAACGAGTTCGATGACCAGGGCTTGTCGAGCGGGGCCCAGGAAGGCAAAAGTCAGACCCATCACGAACGAGCCGGCGACCAGGAATCCGATGCGGATGGTCCCAGTCGCGATCGCTACCGACAGCAGACAGAAGACCATCATCGTGAGCAGTTGCCCGATCGCGACGAGGACCTTCTTCGGCAGCCGGTCAGCGAAAGCGCCGCCCACCGGCCCGAACAGCACCATTGCGATTCCCTGCCCGGCGACGACCACGCCAACCGCGCCGTTGGTGCCGAGCAGATCGAACGCGACGACGCTCTGCACGACCGTCGACATGAAGAACGCCATGAACGACAACAGCGTTCCGATCCACAAGACAAGAAAATTCCGAACCTGCAGCGCGGCGAACGTGGCGCGCAGCCAATTCACTGCGACACGCTCAGGTTCGCCTCATGACGGCTGGTTGGTCATGACGATCGTTCCAGAAGCACCGAACATGCCTCCCACTCCGTGGCAAACCGAAATCTGAGCACCGTCGATCTGTGCGGGCGCCGTTCCCCGCATCTGCCGGACGCTCTCCTGGAGCGCGTACATCCCGTACATGCCCGAGTGCATGTAGCTCAGGCCGCCCCCGTTGGTATTCATCGGCAGCGAACCCCCTTCATCGGTGTGTCCGTCCCAGATGAAGTCACCGGCTTCGCCCCGTTCGACGAAACCGAGATCCTCCAAACCGTAGATGGGCAGATGTGCGAATGCGTCGTAGATCATCAGGTGGTCGACGTCCGCGTGAGAAATCCCGGAGGATTCGAATGCCTTCTGGCCCGATACCCGAAATGCCTTCGAAGTCGTCAGGTCCTCCATCTGGCTGACCATGGGGGTTTCGGTGCTCTCGCCGCCGCCGAGGATGTAGACCGGCCGGGTTGGGAAGTCCGATGCGCGTTCGGCCGATGTCAGGATCAGCGCTCCGCCGCCATCCGTGACGAGGCAACACATCAGCAACCGAAACGGATACGCGATCATTCTCGAGTTCAGCACATCGTCGACAGTGATGGGATCGCGAAAGGATGCGCGCGGGTTCTTGCTCGCCCAGCGACGCTGCACGACGGCGACGTTCGCGAGTTTCTCGATGCTGAGATCGAGATCTTTCATGTACCGAAGCACGGGGATCGTGAACATCGTCGGTGCGCCCATCGGGCCGAACGGCGCTTCGAACTGTCCCGACAAGCTCGCTGCGGGTCGATTGAATCCGCCAGCGCCGACTCGCGACTTTCCGCTTTCACCGTGCGTGATCAATACCGTCGAGCACAAACCGGCTTCGATCGCGGCCGCGGCATGGCGGACGTGAAGCATGAACGAGCACCCCCCCACGGTCGTTCCATCGACCCACGACGGAGTGATGCCGAGGTAATGGGCGATGCTGGTAGGCGACTCGCCGGCCGTTGCGACACCGTCGATGTCCGAGGGCCGCAGGCCAGCGTCGGTCAACGCATTGAGCGCGGCGTCGGCGTGGAGTCCGATCACGGAGAGGTCCGGGATCTTGCCCAGCTCGGTCGTCTCTGCCGCACCGACGATCGCGACTCGGGTCCGCGTCATGAGGCACCTCGGGGGCCGGCGGCGTCCGACGGAGCGGCCTTTGGGCGAAACAGCGGCAGCGCGATGTCGTCGCTGAGCTTCTCGAAAGTCACCTCGACCGGCATGTCGAGTACCAGTGCTTCGGGTGTCTGGGGCGAGTCGACGATGTTGGTCATCATGCGAGGCCCTTCGTCGAGTTCGATCACCGCGATCGAATAGGGTGCTTCGAAACCGGAGTCGGGCATGGCGCGTTGATTGATCACATAGCTGTGCAACGTGCCGAGTCCGCTGGCGGTGAACATCTCGACCGATCGGGACGCGCACGCCGGGCAGAACGGCCGCGGTGGGAAGTACACTTTCGAGCAGTCCTCACAACGTTGGAGACGCAGTTCGCCAGCGAGAGTTCCGTCCCAGAAGTGCTGTGTTTCGGGAGTAGGGCGAGGCAGCGGCTTTTTCGAGCGCGGTTCGGACATGCGGTCAGTGCTCCAGGAAGCCGGCGATTGCGCCGGCGGGGGCGGACACTAGCACGCACCCCCTACGAGTCGGAATCGCCGGACCGGGTCAGGCGGGCGCGGACGGGCTACGTTACCGCAGCCGATGTGAAGCGGCGTTTGAATTGAGGAGCCAGCCATGTCTGTTGATGCCACCGTCGATCGTTACGAGTTTCAAGGCAAGACCGTCACGCTACCGTGCATCGTTCGAGACGCCGGTTCGGGCAACGCGATTTTCATGGTCCCGGCGCCCGCCGTGCAGGCGTTGATTCCCGGCGATGCCTTCGAAGTCCTCGAAGCTGCGCCCGGGCAGACGCAGGCCATCCTCGCGGTCATCGACTACCGCGACAACGATCTCGGCGACTACAACGAGGTTGGAATCATTTTTACGGTTCGGCCACGAAATGCGACCAACGACGAATCGGGCACGTTCATCTACAAACTCCCGGTCAACCAATCCTTCACCTGCGAGGCCGGGTGCGGGATCTGGGGTTTTCCGAAGACAGTCGACACCATCGACTATGACTACGGTGACGACGCCGTGACCTGCCGCCTCGAGATCGAGGGGCAACACGTGCTCACGTTGACCATCCCGCGTGGCGACGGGGGCAACGATTCTGACGAGATGGAGACCCAGACCTACACCTACATCGACGGCATACCCCACGAGACGCGGTTCACGACCGGCGGTCGCGGCATGTCGTTGAATCCGGGCGGGCAGGGAGTCGTGCTGGAATTGGGCGACCACCCGCTCGCAACCGAGCTTCGCGGGCTCGGCCTGGCCGAGGCGTCTCCCATCCTGAGTACCTGGACCGAGCACATGAAAGGCAGTTTCGGGACGCCTCGGAAACTTTCGTAGCGACCGTGCGTCTGAAGCGACGAGCGTGACACGAAGACCAAGCCTATCGAGTCGAGCCGGTTCGCCGTGAGTCGAATCTTCGGGGACGTGCGGCAGAACGGCTACGTGGTGCCGGATATCGAAGCGGCAATGGACCACTGGTCGCGCGTGCTCGGCGTTGGGCCGTTCTTCTACTTCGACCGGGTGCCGATCGAGCAGTTTCGGTATCGAGACCAGCCGTCTCCGTTGCAGGTCAGCATCGCGCTGTCGAACTCCGGGCCGCTTCAGATCGAGTTGATCCAACAGCGCAACGATGCGCCTTCGATGTATCGCGATTTTCTGGCGCGGGAGCCGCGAGGGGGTCTGCAGCACATCGCTTATTGGACCCACTCCTTCGATTCGGACCTGCAGCGATATCTGTCTACGGATTTTCGTGTCGCGCAATCGGGCCAGATCGGCGCGGATGGGCGCTTCGTCTACCTGGATTGCGAGGCGCACCCCGGAACGGTGATCGAAGTGTCGGAGATCAGCGGCGCGAAGGGGGATTTTTTCGCGAAGATCGCGCAACGTGCCGCGCAATGGGATGGGCGCGAGCCGGTCCTCCGTCGCTGATCCAGATGTGCCCCGATCCGAACCGTTGAATTCGATGCGAAATCGGGACCCGGATACCCGAACGCCCGCCGGGCTTCGCATGGCCTGGTGGGTCGCGTTCACAGTTCTGGCCGGAGAGCGCATCTGGAACGCGATCGTCGGCCCGATGATGCGAGGCTGGGATGACTTCGGCCACATCGGCTACGTGCTGTTCCTGGATCTGTACCGGGCCGTGCCGTGGGCGGACCAGGGCTGGTCGTACTTTCATCCCCCTGTCCACTATCTGATCGGGCTGGGTCTCGCCCAGGCCGGCAGCGCCGAGGTTCTGATCCGCGGACTGTCGCTGGTGGGCGGCGCTTCGAGTCTGGTCATCGCCTGGCTGGCGGCACGGGTGACACGCGCAGCGCACCCCGACAACCGCTCTGTGCCGTGGCTGGTGTTCGTCGTCGTCGGCTCGCTTCCCGTTCTCGTGTACACCGGAACCATGGCCGGAAACGAGATGACCGCGGCCGCATTGGGCACGCTGGGTTTTGCGATGCTGCTCCGCAACGAGAACCGGGCCGAGCCGGCTTTGAAGCTCGATCTCGCAGCGGGATTCGTATTCGGCCTGGCGCTGCTGACGAAAGCGTCGGCACTGGTGACTCTCGCCGCGGTCGGCCTCGCGCTGCTGATTCGGTTGTTCGAAGCCCTGCGTCGCGCAGATTCGGCCGACGTGCGTCACACGATTCGACGTGGCTTGGCGCTCGCCGGCGTCGCCGCGGTGGTTGCGAGCCCGTTCTATCTGCGAAATCTCGCTGAGTTCGGCACGCCGTTTCGAATGAGCCGAAGCAACCCGCAGGTCGCGGACTTCGAGAGGCGACAAGCGCCGGGCGAACGAAGCTGGGCCGATCTCGTTCATGTTCCAACTGCGTTGTTCGACGACCCGCATCCGCAAGCCCCGCACATGCTGCATTCGATCTGGGGCACGCCCTATGGCCAGATGTGGGCCGATCCGAGAGGGCGCACGGAGTTCGCGTTTCGTCCAGCGAAGCGCGAGCAGTGGCAACGCGCGAGCCGCATCGGTGTTGCAATGGGACTGCTTCCGACGCTGCTCATGTTCGTGGGAGGCGGGCTTGCTGTCGCGGACGTGGTTCGCGGGAGACGTCGGAATCTCTATGTCCCGCTGTTCTGTCTGTCGGTGACCACGTTGGGAGCGTTCGCCTGGTTCGCATTCGATGCGCCGCAGTTCTCCGCGTTGAAATCATCGTATCTGCTCGGTTTGACGCTCCCCTATGCGGTCTTTCTGGCGCGCTCGGTTTCGGCGATCGGTCGCAGCTGGGTCCGTCGCGGTGCGGTGTCGCTGCTCGTCGGTTTCTCCACGGTCGGACTCGCCTACAACACGAGTGGTCTGGTCCTGCCCAAGCTCTCACCCGGACCGAGTTTACCGCTCGTCCACGTTGCATTTGGTGAACTCGAGACCGCTCGCAAGTTGCTCGAGACGAGCATCGCCTACCCGGCCCGAGTCCGACACACGTGGACCGACAACCTCGCGGATGTCGAGATGCTCGAGGGCCGGCCGGGTGCCGCGCGCCGCTTGTATCTGGCCGGTGGGGTTGCCCCGCGAAACGAGCCGGATCGTTGGAACGCGCTCGGTGTGGCGAACGCGCTGTTGGGCAAGACACGTTGGGCGATGGTGGATTTCGAGAACGCGCTCGAAGGGGGGCAGCTCGAGGTTGGCCTGGTCAATCGCGGAGTGGTGCATGCGATGGATGGCGATCTCGACCGCGCCGAGACGGATCTTCGCAGGGCGCTCGAAATCGATCCGATGCTGATCCCGGCCTGGCACAACCTCGCGGAAGTTCTCGAACGGATGGATCGGTCGGATGAAGCCTTGAGCGCCCGGAATAGGGAGCTCCAGCTGGTCGGCACGCCGCCGCGCAACTTCGCGTACGGGATCCCGCATGGGCTGGGTCACGAGCCATCGGCAACACTCGGGATGCGTTGGATGCTGTGGCTCGATGGCGCGGATGTCCAGCTTGGTCGAGCTCCATTTCGACACAGCGACGCGATCCCGGTTCGACGTGATTTGGAAAGCTCCGATGACGTCG
>JAJDAM010000093.1 GCA_029261905.1 Deltaproteobacteria bacterium | reverse complement strand
ACGGCGAGCGTGGTTGCGTTGGCGGGGATCCAAGCGGTGGGCCTCGTGTTCGCGATCGGAGGCGTGGCGAGTCTCCTTGGATTCCCGGCCGACACCTACGGCGGACCGAACTTTCCTAGGGGCGTGACCTACGCGGAAGCGTTGGGCGCTATGATGGGTCTGTCGCTGGCCTACACCTGGGTGCGTCGGCTGCTCGGACGTCGGCGCGCGGACCTGAGCACCGCTCAGCTCGAGACAGATCTCATGAGGGCGCGGCTCGACGCTTTGTCGAGAGAACTCCGGCCGCACTTTCTCTTCAATACGCTCAACGGAATCGCTGAACTCGTGGGTGAGGATCCCGATCGCGCTGAAGCGATGGTGATTCGGCTGAGCGACCTGCTCCGCGCGACGATGGATGGCGGCGACGGGGGCATCGCGCTCGAGACCGAGCTCGAGCGACTAGATCTCTACACGCAACTCCAGCAAATGAGGTCTGAGGATCGAATCAAGTTCGAGATGCATATCAACGCTGACACGCTTGGCGCTCTGGTGCCGGCAATGCTTCTCCAACCCTTGATCGAAAACGCGATCGTCCACGGTGTCGATCGGGGGACCGGGTCGGGGACCATTTCGGTGCACGCAGAGAGGGGCGAGAACCGAGTTACGATTCGGATAGCCGACGACGGTATCGGTTTGGATGATGCACGGGTCGAAGGCATCGGACTCTCGAACACGCGGGCTCGCCTAGAGGGGTTGTTCGGCGACGATGCGCGCCTCGACCTGGACTCCGGTGAAGGTGGGGGAACCGAGGTCCGCATCGATTTGCCGTTCAGAGTTTTTGAGCCCGACTCTCCCGTCGCGCGAGATCAGGAGGCTGCGCGTGCGCGCACTAATCGTTGACGATGAGCCGCTCGCGAGGCGACGACTTCGACGATTGCTTGTCGAACACGACGATATCGAAGTCGTCGGCGAATGTAAGGACGCGCAGAGCGCGGTCACGGGAATCCGCGAACTCCTACCCGACGTCGTGTTTCTCGATATCGAAATGCCCGGGGCCACCGGCTTCGATGTGATTGCGGATGTCGATCAGCAGCCGACGCCCGTCGTGGTCTTCGTAACCGCCTACCCTGAACACGCCGTGAACGCGTTCGACGAAGATGTGGCCGACTATCTCCTCAAGCCGTTTGATCGGGATCGCTTGGCTCGCTCACTCGAGCGCGCTAGGCGGGTAGCGAAATCGCGCGATGAAGAAGGGCTCATTGATGACCTCAAACGCGTGATCGCGAGGCTTGAGGGAGACGGCGAATACGTACGACGTCTAGCGGTGACGCTTGGGAGAAAGACGCTACTGATACCCGTCGATGAGATCGACTGGATCGAGGCGAAAGGGAACTACGTCGTGCTCCGACGAGGGTCGAAACAGTTTCTGCTTCGCTCCACGATGAGCGGGCTCGAGGGCAGGCTCGACCCGAGGGACTTCGTACGAATCCATCGCTCGACGATCGTGCGCATCGATCGAGTTCGAGAGCTCCGAACTCTTCACACCGGGAAACACATTGCGATCTTGGAAGGCGACACGGAGCTTCCAATCAGCCCGAGCTACTGGGCGAAGCTTGCTCGATAACCAGGTTGGTGGGAGTCGCCGAATCCTACCGATCGTTCAACGTGAGCGAACGCTGATGCGCATGCTTTCGATCCTCGCGATCTCGACCCTGATGGCGAGTTGCACGCCACGAATCGCTTCCGACTCGCCGCTTCCGGAGAGAGAGCCCGAAGCCGTGGGGATGGCGAGCGCCCGGTTGGATCGGATTCGGCCCTCCATGCAACGATATGTGGACGAGGGACTGGTGAGCGGGATCATCACGATGGTCGCCCGCCGTGGCTCTCTCGTGCATTGGGACGCGGTGGGTCTCAAGGACATCGACTCACGGGCGGTTTTGCGACGAGATGACATACTCCGCATCTGCTCGATGACAAAACCGATCACGTCGGTGGGTGTCATGCTGCTCGTGGAAGAGGGTGCGCTGTCCCTCGATGACCCCGTCTCGCTGTATCTCCCCGAATTGGCGGGACTCGAGGTCCATACGACTCGAGGGCCCGTGCCTCCGAAACGCCCCATCACCATCGCGCACCTACTGAGTCACACGTCTGGTCTGACCTATGGGCTCTTTGGCGAAACACCGGTCGACTCTCTTTACCGCCGTGAAGATGTCTTCTCCGGGGACCTTCGGAATCTGGTCGAAGAAGTGGGCGGGCTACCGCTGGTCGGCCACCCGGGAGAGGTGTGGAACTACGGCGTATCGACCGACGTCCTGGGCCGGGTGATAGAAATCGTCTCGGGTCAGCGTCTCGACGATTTTCTGAGTCAACGGGTGCTCGAACCGATGGGAATGACGGATACGGGCTTCTACGCCTCGCCCGAGAAGGCTGAGCGGCTCATGACCCTCTACCGTACTGGAGCAGACGGGCTTCTGGAGCCTACGAACGCTTCGGAGTGCAGCGACCCGTTCGGGCCGGCACTTCTTTCGGGAGGCGGAGGCTTGCTGTCGACAGCTCCGGACTATCTGCGGTTCGCACAGATGCACCTCAAAGGGGGCGAATTGGAGGGGACTCGACTTCTCCGGCAAGAGACCGTCGAGATGATGAGGACCAATCGACTTCCGGAGTCACTGATCCCGATTCGGGTCGGGCCTAACTTTGCGCCGCCAGGCTACGGCTTCGGACTCGGATTCAGCGTCCTGACCGACGCCGACGCGACCCCCATCCCCGACAATGATGGTGTCTTCAGGTGGCTGGGGTACGCCAGCACATACTTCTGGATCGATCCGCAGGAACAGCTAGTCGGACTCGTACTTACGCAGCTCGAGCCCGGAACCCATCCTGAGCTTGAAGTGGAGTTCCAGACGCTGGTCTACGAGGCCATCACGGATAACCGATGATGGTGTCCACCAACACAGTCGGGGTGTTCGCGCTCATGGGTGTGTCCCGGATTCCTGTCGGAGAGTACCTACTAGTCCCTGGGTCGTGGGTGGCTTGGCTTTACAAGGGTGACAACTACAGATCGGGCCATGAATTCCTACTTCACTCGATTGCTTTTGGGGTGCCCATAAACGCTGTTGCCGGTTCGATCTTGGGGGCGGTGCTGGCTTTTTTGAGGCGGAAGCCCGAGGAGAAGCTGTCACGAGATTAGGGGGAATGTTGCGTAAACGCCTGGTCGTTTCTTGAAGATATCTCAAAGCCCAGCTACGACCATCGGCATCTTTCTAGCCTTCACGGCTGGCCTCTATCCGATCGGATATTGGCTAATTTTTCGGCTGGGTCGTGCGACGCCGTTGATGTTATCCGTTGGGCTCGCGGCAGCCTTGACCTACCTGATTACAAACAGGGGACTGCGATCCCTCGGATGGTCATGGGGAAGCTGGAAACTCCAGTGGCTCAGTTACCTCCTGCCTCTGGGGTATATCGCTACGGCCTATGGCGTCATTTGGGTTGCGAATTTTGGTGGTTGGTACGACTCGGAATTCGTATTGGAATTGGGAGAGAGTTACAACCTCACGGCCTGGTCCGACGCGGGCTTGATCGCGTTGCATTTCTTGTTGTCTGCGACCGTCAGTTTTGTGTTGTTGATGCCTTCGGTATTGGGCGAAGAGATGGGCTGGCGAGGTTTGCTGGTCCCGCAATTGTCCAGAGTCATGTCGTTTACCGGAGTGGCGATCACATCCGAGCTCATTTGGTCCATCTGGCACTGGCCGTTGATGCTGGCGGGTCTTTACGGCAATGAGACCGTACCAATCTTCTACCAGATGTTCTTCTTTACACTGAGCCTGACGTCGATGTCGGTGATCATGACGTACATCAGATTCAAAACCCATAGCCTCTGGCCAGCCGTCATCTTTCACATGAGCCACAACGTCTTCCTGCAGACGTTCTTCG
>JAJDAM010000092.1 GCA_029261905.1 Deltaproteobacteria bacterium | reverse complement strand
TGTTCGTCGATCGCGGGGGTCGCGGTATTCGCGACATGGCCTCCGTGCGCGGAGGCTTCTTGATCTTGGCGGGCCCGTCTGGAGGGGGGAAGGAGAAATACTCGCTGTATCACTGGACCGGGGAGGATGGCCTACCAGGCAGCGACCGTTCGGTAGACAACGTCGAGAGACTGGCGAAAATCGATCCACCGGCCGGCGGGAATGCCGAGGCCATCACGATTCTGAAATCGGAAGGCTCCTGTCACGATGTGCTGGTCGTCTTCGACGGAATCCCCGGCGGCAGTCCCCGTGTCGAGCGCGTCTGCCTGCCCGGGCCGAACTGACGGACAGAGCGACGCGATTCGAACGACGAGCGGGCGCAGGAAACGCGCACTCACCAGTTCGGACTGCCGGCGGCGTCCTCATCGATGCGATCGGCGATGTGCGCCTCACGCAGCCAATCGACCGTCTTGGCCAGGCCGGTGTCGAGCCCCGTCAGAGCTTCGAAACCGAACAGACGCTTTGCCTTCTCGGTGTCCGCAAAATGGCGATCGACATCGCCGGGTCTCGGGTCGGTGTACGTGATCGCGATCTCCTGCCGGTTCATCAACGTTCCCAACAGTTCGGCGATGCGATTGATCGATGCTTCGCGCCCGTGCGCGATGTTCACGACATCGCCGACCAGTTCGTCACAGGCCGTCGCCGCGACGATGCCATCCGCGGTATCCGACACATAGGTGAAGTCGCGAGTCTGGCTGCCGTCTCCGTACACGACGGGCGAGCGGCCGGCATCGAGTTGCAGCGCGAAGCGGGGGATGACCTCCGCACGCGCTCCCGCGTAGGGCTCGCGCGGCCCGTAGGTATTGAACGGACGAATCACTGACACCGGCAGCCCGTAGGTTCGCCAGTAGGCGAACGCATAGAGCTCACCGGCAAGCTTGCTGGCTCCATACACGGTCGTAGGCGCCAACGGGTGGGTCTCGGACATCGGGACCGTCTGCGCAGTACCGTAGATCTCGGAAGACGACACATAGCTGAACCGCTCCACACCCGCTTCGTGCGCGGCCATCAGGACGCTGAGGGTGCCCCCCGCGTTGATGTCGTGACTGAGCAGCGGGCTGTTCAACGAAGTGCGCAGACACGAGATCGCCATGTGGATCACGACTTCGGCGCCGCCGATCAGCTCGCGCATCTGGCCGTGATCGGTGATGTCCGCCTCTTCGATTCGGACGTTCGGCGCATCTTCGTGCTGCGCGAGATTCTCACGCGGCCCGATCGAGAAGTCGTCGATCAGCACCAGTTCGTTGTCGACCGCAAGCCTGTCGGCGACGTGGCTGCCGATGAAGCCCGACGCACCAGTAATGACGATCTTGCGTCCAGTGAGATTCACGTGGTTTTACCTCGGTAGTGGAACGGATTCCTGAAATGACTTTCCTGAAATGACTTTCCTGAAATAAATAGGAAAGCAGATTCATCGACGGATGCCTACGAGGCATCATCCCGCGAAACACCCAGGCGATCGCCGACTTCGACGAGATCCTCAGCCACGGCCGTACCGTCCACTTCGGCAAACGACATCACCCGAATGGTCCCGTCGGCTGCGGCGACATCGAATCCACTGACCGATCGGGCGACGATCAGACCCGGTTCGGCCGATACGGGCGACCCGACCACGCCGCCCACCGCTTCGATCGCGAGCCGGTGCCCGGCCAGTCGTGTCTCGGGAAACTGAAACGGAGGGAATACCATCGCGCGCAACCAGCGGTGCAATTCTGCTGCGGGACGAGACCAGTCCACCTCTCGTGCGGAGAAATCGAAATCGCCGGCCTTGTGATACGAAGCGGCGCCGCTGTGTTGCGGCTGGGCCGGACCGAGTCGTTCCGAATCAAACGGGTAGCTGTCGCGAAACAGTTCCACCGTCGCAACGCAGACCTTGTCGTAGACATTCCGCGCCGAGTCGCTCGATTCGATCGGGACTGCCCGTTGCGCGAACACATCGCCCGCATCGATCTGCTCGACCATTTCGTGCAGCGTGACGCCGGCTTCCGAGTCGCCTTCGAGGACCGCAAAGGCCATTGGCGAGACGCCGCGATGACGCGGTAACAGAGCGAAATGAAAGTTCAGACAGCGACAGCCGATCTGGCGAAACAATGGGCCTCGCAGGATCTGATCGTATTGAATCGACAACAACGCGTCGGCTCGATAGTCGGCCAACTCGGCGATCGTTGCCGCATCGTTGATGCGCTCGGGCTGATCACAACGGATTCCGTTGCGTCTTGCGGCTGCGACCAACGAGCGCTGCCAGCCGTCCTTGGCGTCGTCACCGGAGGTTCCGATCACCCAGACATCGTCACCGTGGCCCAGCAGGATCTCGAGAGCCTCGACGGCGGGGTCGTTCTTCCCGCACAGGATCCATCTCACGCCGCCACCACTTCGGCCACGGCCTCGAACAGCGCATCGATTACGTACCCGACCTCGTCATCACTGAGATCCGCGTAGATCGGCAACACGAAAGTCTGGGCATCTGCAGCTTCGGTGTGCTCGAGCGATCCGGTGAGCGGGATGTGGGCGTAGCTCGCTTCCTTGTGAACAGCCATGAGTCCACGCCGGGTGGCTACACCACGGCGGAACATCGCGTCGAGCAGTGCATCTCGCATCGATGCATCACCCCGGCTCAAGCGCGCGATGTATGATTGATAGTTCGGCGACGCAAAACCGGGTACGTGGGGCGTCACGATCTCGGGCAGCGCGGCGAATGCCTCGTCGTAGCGCCCAGCAATCGCGCGGCGTCGTGCTACGAATGCGTCCAGCTTGTCGAGCTGCGCAATCCCGACCGCCGCGTGCAGATCCGAGAGCCGGAAGTTGAAGCCGATTTCCGGATAGGTCTCCGTAATGACCCGGTCGGCCCGATGCCGTTCGACGTCGGAGATCGACATCCCCTGGTGGCGGAGTCGTCGCAAGCGGGCCGCGAGCTCGGCGTCGGGTGTGGTCATCATGCCGCCCTCACCGGTGACGATCACCTTTCGCGGATGGAAGCTGAAGCAATTCAGGTTGTCGGACGATCCAATGGGCCGGCCCTTGTAGGCGCTTCCCAATGCACACGCAGAGTCTTCGATGACCGTCACGCCGCGGGCCGCGGCACGCTGCTCGATCTCGTCGAGATCAGCGGGCAGGCCGAGCTGGTGAACCAGCATCACGGCGCGGGTACGAGGTGTCAGCGCGGCCTCGAACGAATCGGGGTCGAGGTTGAAGCTGCGCGGGTCGACGTCGGCGAATACCGGAGTGGCGCCCACATGCACGATCGGGTTGACGCTGGCGATGAACGTCAATGACGGAACCACCACTTCGTCGCCCGCGCCGATCCCGAGCGCGTGGAGTGAGAGAAACAACGCCGATGTCGCCGAGCTCACCGCCACCGCGTTTTCGATGCCGACCAACGCCGCGAAACGCTCTTCGAATTCGGCAACCTTGGGCCCCTGGGTCACCCAACCCGAACGGATGACCTCGATCAACGCCTGCTCCTCTTCGGTCGAGAAGCTCGGCTTGGCGAGTGCGATGGATCGATTCGAGCTGCCCGATGTATCTCCCACTACGACTCCCAGCCCGACAGCAGTGTCCGCACGCGCAATTTCAACATGTCCTCGAGGGTCCACGCGATGTCCTTCGGTCGCCCGAAGTGGGCCTTGCCGGCTTCCCGGCGCCGAAACTCAGCGTCGACTTCGAGCACGCGACGGCCGGTGTGCTCCGCACGCAGGATCAGTTCGGGCGTCACGAACGCCGGGCTGGTCGACGACAACCGGACCGCCTGAGCGTAGTCGCGCCGGTAGAACTGGACGAAATTCAGATCGGTGGTTCGGGGTCGGTACAGAACGCGCAGCAACCAGTTGTTGGTCCACGAGGTCAGCTTCCGCCACGGCGAGTGAGCGCTGCGATCGAAGCGCTTGGCGACGATGACATCCGCGTCGTCGAATCGGGCTACGAACGAGCCGAAGT
>JAJDAM010000091.1 GCA_029261905.1 Deltaproteobacteria bacterium | reverse complement strand
TGCAGAACGACCGTGACACCGCTAATCGAGAAGTAGTTGGTTGGGTTCCCTGGCGGCAAGCTGGGAACCGGCGTGGTCGTGAATGCATAATCGACGCCCGCCGACTCGTCGAAACCGGACATCGCCATCAGGCTCAGCTCGCCGAGAAGCCCCGTGCCGACGCCGATGGTGGGCGTGATCAACACGTCGAGTTCCCCGCCCTGGTTCATCCAGTCGCCGACGAACAGCGGAAGATCCTCGGGGATCGCTCCCTCCAGCTGGTTGTTGAACACGGTGGTATCCAGCTTTACATGTCGATCGCCGGGTTCGAGTGTGTAGGTCGTACAACCCTCGATCTCGAGGTCACGATCGTCCGCCAGCGCCGGGAAAGGCAACCCCAGATCAACGACCTGGCTCGACGGATTCACGAAATCGAGCAGGTCATCCGGCCCGCAGGCGCGAATGATTGCCGCTGTGCCATCTTGACCATCGTTGACGACCTCGACGGTCTCCGCGTTGATGACCGTCTCGATGTTCAGCATGGGCTGGACTTCGAGAAAGTTGTCCAGCCCAGGGTGACCGACGAGTTCCGCATCGATCAGGTTGCCGCCGAAAGCGCCAACACTGTAGAGATCACGCAGAAGGGCCTTCTGTACGATGAAGCGCGCCTGATCGTTGGCGAGCAGGAAATCGCCCAGCCTTCCGTGCGCCAACGGCCCCGTCATCAAATCGCCGCTGTCGGTAATGACGTGCGCGCGAGCCTTCGGCGGCTGGTATTGAATCGAGCGTCCGATCCTCACCACCTGAGAATCCGAGATTCGGACCGCCTTGACGATCAACTGGTTGTCGTCGCGGAGCGGGAAGCCCGGATTCATCGTCACGCTATAGATCGGTCCGGCACCACTCAAAACCACCGGCTCGAAGTTCAACAAGACGTCCGTTGCCGGATCGAACAGATAATCCGCCGAGTCGACCTCCACGCTGATCTCGAAGCTGAAGTCGGTGACCACCGGGCCGGGAGACAAGACCGCGAATCCTGTCGGCAGCAATCCGCACTTGCCGCCCAATAGGAGTGCTGCGACAACGATCAGAGCGAACAACGAGGAACGCTTCGTCATGGGTTACCTTCTACGAGCTACGAGGGAAGCTACTGGAAGTGCTTCAGGGGGAAGCCGGTACGACGTGACAGCGGGTGCAGTCCTGATTCTACGTCCTCGCCGGTGTGGTTATCAACACACTTGACCCACTGAGTGCCTTCGATCTCTGCCAATTCATCATTCTCGACGGAAATCCGTCGGTATCGAGGAATCTGCGTTCGTTGTCGTTTCTACCGCCGCATCGTCCGTATTTTCGTCCCGCAATCACCACGCTGCTGATCGGACTCGTGGTCGCCTGTGGTGGTCCCCAAAGCAGCCCACCTGCAGATGTTCTGCTGATCACTGTCGACACGCTTCGGCCCGACTACCTGAGCATGAACGGCTACGACCGCGCCACTACGCCCAATCTCGACCGGATCCTGGCAGAGGGGTTGTATTTCGAGCAGGCCGTCAGCCCCATCGCCCGCACCACGCCAGCGCTCGCGTCGTTGTTGACCGGCGCCTATCCGCACAAGACTGCCGTCAGGACGCTGACCGACACGCTGGCGTCCGATGTCACTACGCTGCCGGAAATCCTGCGCGCCGACGGATATCAGACACTCGCGGTCGTCAGCAACCAGGTCCTGGTCCGTAGCCGCGGCTTGTCTCGCGGGTTCGACACCTACGACATGGATGGCGACGACCGCGACGCGCGCGCCACGACCCGTGCCGCGATCGAACACATCGGCAAGCTCGATTCACGCGACCCGAGCTTCGTATGGGTGCATTACATCGACCCGCACGTCCCCTATCACACCGATCCAGCCATCGCGGCGCGTATGGATCCCGGCTACTCGGGTCGATACCGATTCAACTTTGGCTGGGCGCGCCAGTTCGGTGAAGCGCGAGACAAACACAGCCCATTCCCCGAAGATCTGCCCAAGAGTGTCGCCGCACATCGCAACCCCCTCACCGACGAGGAAAACGCACATATCCGCAGACTCTACGCGGCGGACATCCGTTCACTCGATGGAGAGGTCGACCGACTCGTCGATGCGGCCCGAGAACACTTCGGCGACGACCTCATCATCGTGTTTACGGCGGACCACGGTGAAAGCCTCGGAGAACACGACTTCTATTTCGACCACGGCGACTACGTCTACAACGCCGGAACGCGCGTGCCACTGGCGATCCTGTTGCCCGAAAGCCATCCGCTGCACGCTCGCGGACGCTGCCAGGGTTGGGTTTCGTTGACCGATGTCGCCCCCACCCTGCTCGAACTGCTCGATCGCGACACGGCTGAACTCGGCTCGCAACTCGAAGGGAGATCACTCACCCCATGCCTGAGGGGAGAAACGCTGGCACAAACTCCGGTCTATTCCGAAAGCGGCCACTCCTTCTTCGCCCACTTGATTCCCCATCGCACAGCGAACGACCTGTCCGATCGATTCCGATCCGTGACACTCGGTGGCTGGAAGCTGATCTGGCACCCCGCAGCGCCGGAGCCTGATGCCTGGCAGCTGTTCGATCTTCGCGATGACCCGGACGAAACCCGCAACCTGTACCGGCCCGACCACCCCGAGCTGGCCGAACTGCGCACTCACCTGAACGCATGGCTCGCACTCGAACCCGCAGGCGCGACGCAGCCGGCAATCAGCGAGCAGGATCGGCGCGCCCTGACCGAGCTGGGTTACATAGAATCTGGAACGCCCACGAGCGAGTAACTCGCAGGCAACTCTCGGCACCAACCTCCCCTTCCACAACGCCCTTCTTCACACACCCACGACACCGACCCCTGTCGAATGGTGAATTTTTCGCTTCCTTTTTGATCCCAGCGGTACTCACAATGGAGTGGATAGATGCCTTGCATCCATTGACGAGTCGTACTCATGCTGGATCGTTTTCTGTACCGGTTGAAATCAAAGTGGATTGTTGGACTGTTCGTTTGTTACGCGCTCTGCAGTGCAGGGCAATCCGGTGCGGAGTGTGGGGGGTGGCCCGATACCGGCCCGATGATCGATTCGGCGTCGGGTTACTGGGAAATTGAGTACGACCTGACCGGATCGGAGTTCGAGACCCGAAATACGCCATTGGGTGCAGGCGACACGACCCATGTAGTTGGACCTGGCACGATGACGATTCGATTCGAATCCGACGGGGCCGGATCAAGTGGAAGCATTCTCGACGGTGGCGACGCACAAATCGTCCAATTGGATTTGACACAGGAGTTCGCTCTCCGAACCCGTGTCCTCGGTTTCCGAGCCAACGTCACCACGCAGATCAATTCGGCGATTCCCGACAATCGATGGGATGGAAATGCTGCGGGCCGTGTATCCCTGGGCTCGAGCCGGGGAACCATCAACGGCGAAACCCTGATCGTCGCAGCGCCGGGAATGCGGAGTTATCACACACTCGGTTCGGTCCTCTGCGAAGGGAACGGTTGCCGGTTCGGAAGCATGCCGCCCGGGGTGACAACGACAGTCGACAACGACTTCGATGTCATTGCTCTCAACGCTCTCCGTTTCGGCATGGGTGGACCTTTGGCCGGTGCGGGTTTCGTGAGCAACGAAATCGCTCTGCCCACGACGGACCGGGCGGAGCCCTATCTGCGGCTGCTGGGGCGCGAGGTTCAGCGGGTCTTCGTCCCTCCGCCGAGCACAGACACTGCGTTTGTCCCCCGAGCATGCTATTCGGTACTCGATTACGGCGCACAGTCAGCGGAGGCATTCACGGGGGGACCGTAGTGGCGGGCGAATCCTGACCGCAGGGCACACGTCGCAGGCGGAACGGGAAGGCGCGATTCGCGGACTGCACATTTTTGCGCTCTGCGGCTTCGCCATCGCGCAACCACTGCTCGACTTGCTGGCCCGGTACGCGGAGTTCTTCGTCGCGCGACGATCCGAGCCGGCCGACGTCATGGTTGCGGTCGTCGCACTGGTGCTCGTTCCGCCGCTCCTGCTGTGGTCGTCCGGGATGATCGCCACGAGAGCCTCCCCGACACTCGGCCGCAATGTTCACGTTGCGATTTGCGGCTTGCTGGTTTCGATGCTGGCGCTGCCCTTGGCGAACGCTGCATTCCCTTCGGCTCCCGTCTCGCTGCTGACCGCCGCGGCGGCCGGCATGGGCTGGGCGGCCGCGTACCATCGCTCGGAAATCGTACGCCGATTGGTGACGGTCCTGGCAGTCGCGCCGCTGGTCTTCGTCGCGGTGTTCGCGTACCAGAGCTCGATTCGAGTGCTGCTCTGGGGCGCCGGAAGCGAGGTCGCGGAATCCGTCACGCCGGGTTCCCCGGCACCGATCACGCTGGTCATTTTCGACGAGCTCCCGCTGCTATCGCTCCTCGATGACACGGGCGCAATCGACGCGGCCGCCTACCCGAATTTCGCAGCATTGGCTGCGACGTCCACCTGGTTTCGAAACGCGACATCGATCGAATCCCGTACGTTGCAGGCGATTCCGGCGATCTTGTCCGGCCGCTATCCAACTGCAGATCGGCGCCTGCCGATTTCGTCCCAGCATCCGATCAACCTGTTCAGCCTGCTCGCCAACGACTACGCGTTGCGCGTCTTCGAACCACTCACGAACCTTCATGCTTGGGGAACCGAATCCTCCGAACCCTTCACCGAACGCATGGTGGGTCTGGCGCGAGACGTGTCGCTCATCTACGTCCACACCCTGGTTCCGACACAATGGTCGTGGAAGCTCCCGCCGATCGGCGAGGCCTGGGGTGACTTCCTTTCCATTCAGGGTTCCTCGCAGGAAGACGACCTGGCTCCGGCGTCGGGGCAGGAACCCAAACCGGGACTGCGCGGTCGCCCATCGCTGTTTCGCGATTTCGTAGCGTCCATTCGCCCGGCTCCGGTACCGAGCCTGAACTTCATCCATACCGTTTTGCCACACGGTCCCTGGCAATACCTGCCGTCGGGACGCGCCTTTCATCCCTTTCACAATGCAGGACGTTTTCTCGGATATTGGGGCGGCAACGAGCACTTCATCGCCGAAGCCCAATGGCGGCACCTGCAACAGGTCGAACTGGTCGACGGGCTACTCGGCGATTTGCTCGACCAGCTACGGCAGATCGGGGAGTTCGAAGCCTCGCTGATCGTCGTCGTCGCCGATCACGGCGCCAGTTTCTGGAGTCAGGACCACTACCGCGATTTCGAATCGGGCCAGCACCCGGCCGACATCCTCAGCGTGCCCTTGTTCATCAAGCGCCCGTTTCAGACCGCGGGCGCGGTCGATCGCTCCAATGTCGAGACGATCGACATCCTGCCGAGCATCCTCGACATCATCGACGCTGCGATCCCAGAACCGGTCGACGGTTGTTCGCTATTCGACTCGACCTGCCCCGCCCGCGCAGACAAATCCGCGTTCAGCGACACGGGCGGCGCAACATTGGTCCGGCATCGATATCCGGCCGACCTCGGGCTCGACGACTCCGGACTCCGCCAAAAAATCGCGCGTTTCGGTTCCGGGACCGGACGCAGTGCGTATCGCGCGAGTCCCCTGTTCGATCGAGTCGGTCGGACGCTGAGCGAATGGGACATCGAACCCAAGCCAGCGGGAACCGTCCAGCTCGAAACCGCCCGTAGAACATGGCAGCTGGGAAACAGTGAATCCCTGGTTCCGGCGCGGGTGGTCGGAAAGATCCATCTCTTGCGCGAACGAAAAGAACCGATCCACGTCGCCATCGCAGCCGGAGGCTTGATTCGCGCAGTCGCTCCCGCACCGGCCGACGGTGATGCCTACCGAATCGTCACGTTGCTGCCCGAAGCGACGTTCGACCAGGAGACGGCGATCGAGCTGTTCGTCGTGACGGGTCCACACTCGCTCGCACGCCTCGAGCCCCGCTAGCGAAAAGGCCGATCAGCCGGAAACCGCAGCGCGAGATAGCCGTTGGAAGCAATGGTGGAGCGCGACGCCGGATGCTGTCGCAATGTTCAGCGAATCGACGCCTTCGGCCATCGGGATGCGGACGACCCGATCCGCAGCCGCGACGGTATCCGATCGGAGCCCCGCTCCTTCTGCACCGAACAACAACACAACGCCCCGACCGACCGACTCCGCGAGGCTCCCGTCGCTCAGTTCGGAACCTCGCCGAGCACCGTCGCGCTGCGCCGAGAAGGCCAACGACGTCAACCCGGCCTCTCGCAGCAAGGCCAACGTTGCGGGCCAGCCATCGACGCGCGCAAACGGAATTCGCAGCGTCCCCCCCATCGAAACACGAATCGCCTTGCGATACAGCGGATCCGCACAGTCACCCGACAGCAGCACGGCATCGGCACCAAACGCCGCCGCGTTGCGGAATACGCTGCCGACGTTCTCGGGGTTTGCGACTCCCTCCAGTCCGACGATCAGGCGAGGTTCGTCCGCCAGCAGCGAACCGATCTGCACCGCCTCTCCGCGTTCGGCCGCCGCCACACAGCCGCGATGCATGTCGAATCCAACCACACGCTTCATGACGTCGGCGCTGGTCAGGTAGATCGGAAACCCGGGGTCGCGGGAATCGAGCAGATCGGCCAACGCGTCCAGTGCGACCTGGGTGACGAAGAGGGATCGAACGCGATGTCGATTCAGTTCCAACAGGCGCCGAACGCACAACCGGCTCTCGGCGAGGAACACCCCCTGCCGCTCGCGCAGCGCGGAGTCCTTGATGTTGCGGTAGACCGCGACACGTGGGTCCTCGAGGTTCTCGATGATTTCGATTCCCATCCGGAACACCTCTGCTGCGGCCGCGCCCTCACTACGAGAGGCAATCAGACTGCGGGCTAGTGTCGCGTTCCAGAAGTTCGTTGACATTCGGAC
>JAJDAM010000090.1 GCA_029261905.1 Deltaproteobacteria bacterium | reverse complement strand
GCAATTCGTGAAGAAGGAGTTCTCGCGGAGACTGAGCATCGCATTGGGGTTCGATTTCATGCTGGTACCCGGCGCGACACCGAAGAAGCCCGCTTCCGGGTTGATGGCGTAGAGCTGCCCGTCATCGCCGAATTTCATCCAGGCGATGTCATCACCGATCGTCTCGACCTTCCAACCTTCGATGGTCGGATTCATCATCGCGAGGTTCGTTTTTCCGCACGCACTCGGGAACGCCGCACACACATAACGCTTGGCGCCTTCGGGCGACGTGAGCTTCAGGATCAGCATGTGTTCTGCCATCCAACCCTCGTCGCGGGCCATCGCGGACGCGATGCGGAGCGCGAAACATTTCTTGCCGAGCAGTGCGTTACCGCCGTATCCCGAACCGTACGACCAGATTTCGCGGCTCTCCGGGAAGTGCACGATGTATTTGTTGTCACCGTTGCACGGCCACGGAACGTCGGCCTCTCCTGGCGCGAGAGGCGCGCCGAGCGAGTGCAGGCACGGCACGAATGCACCATCGCCGAGCGTGCGCAGCACGTGGGACCCGATCCGCGTCATCGTGCGCATGCTGGCCACCACATATGGCGAATCTGTGATCTGAATTCCGATGTGGGCGATGGGCGATCCAACCGGGCCCATACTGAAAGGAATCACATACATCTTTCTTCCGGCCATCGAGCCGGCGAACAGAGTTTTGAGCTTCGCCTTCATCTCATCGGGGTCACACCAGTTGTTGGTGGGCCCGGCGTCCACTTCCTGCTTGGAACAGATGAAGGTGCGGTCTTCGACTCGTGCCACGTCGGCCGGATCGGACCAGACGAGATAACTGTTGGGACGTTTTTTTTCGTTGAGCTTGCGCGCCGTGCCGGCCTCGACCATCAACCGGATCAATTCGTCGTTTTCGGCATCCGAGCCGTCACACCAGTGCACCGAGCTGGGCTTGCAAAGGGCTTCCATTTCCCCGACCCAATCGTTCAACTTCTGATTTTCGCTCATAGCAGCTGCTCCTCGAATCACCTGTGGAGTGGGTTTACGCCGGATGCCCGCGGGGCCGTGGCCCGAGAGCACCGGCTCTCGCGTTACCCGTCTTCGAAAGGCGCGTAGTCTAGCCGCTTCCAGGATACTCGGGCGTGGTCGAGCGCCTTTTTCGGCGAACGAATTCGTCGAATGATCGAGGGCGTCGGCAACCGCACCAGAAAGCTACAGATAGGCAACAATCGCCCCGACGGTTCCACCGAGACTCAGCGTGATGTTCGCCAGCATCGTCAGGCCGAATCCCGGGCCACGCTGTGCTGGATCTCGGTAGTAGCCACGTGCGTAGAGTGCGCGCCCGACGACGAAGACCAATCCCAATCCGGCACCGACCGGATGGCTCACGTAGACCCCGAACAACACGATCGCCGGCAGAAACACGATCAATTGCTCGAGGGTGTTCTGCTGGACGCGAAAGTAGCGTTCGAACTCCAAGTTGCCGCTCGTCGAGGGCGCCGCGACTCCGCTTCGCGCTCGTGCCTGACCACACAGGAACACGATGACGATGTACTCGATCAGGGCGATTCCGATGACGATTCCAGTCAATTCCATCCGATCCTCCTCGCGGTCGTTCGCCGGCACGGCCGATGTCGTCCCAGTGGAGCGACGACTCGAGAGCCCGCCGAACCGGGTCTTACCATCTCCGAAGCATGCTGGACAGCGCATCGCGCGTAAACCTCCCGCGAAAACCGGGCGCAGCGCGGGCACCACCGCGTCGATACACTTGCCGGCAACGATGTTCCGATCCCTGATCGCCGACCTGAATGCGGTCACCCGCAACGACCCCGCCGCAACCAGCCGGCTGGAAACGCTGCTGTTTCACGTCCCGCTCCATGCGGTTGCGCTCTACAGGATCGCGCACTTCTGCCACCGCCAGCTGCGCGTCCCGCTGCTGCCGCGATTCCTGTCGACCCTGGCACGATTCTGGACGGGCATCGAGATCCACCCAGGCGCGACGATTGGGGAGTCGTTCTTCATCGATCACGGCACCGGAGTCGTGATTGGCGAGACCGCCGAGATCGGAGACCACTGCGTGCTGTTTCACAATGTCACACTGGGCGGGACCGGCAAGCACCGTGGCAAACGGCACCCGACACTTCACGACAACGTCTTCGTGGGAACTGGCGCCACGCTGCTGGGCCCGATCACGATCGGAAGCGACGCGAAGGTGGGGGCCAACTCTTTCATCCGAATGCACGATGTGCCACCGGGATGCACCGCTGCCGGCACTCCGGCGCGACTCGTGAAGCGCGATGGAGTCCGAGTCGACGAGGACCTGCCCCGAACCACGCTGTCTGATCGCTCGATACCCGTGCCAGCCACTCGCATCTAGTGTCCTGGTTGCCCTGCGAGTAGCCGCACCGCTACAACTCCCAGCATGACGACCCCTCCCGATCGGTTGCGTGCCGAACTCGACCGGCCGGGCATTCGCGTGATGCCGTGCTGCTTCGACGCATTGTCGGCTCATCTGATCGAACATGCCGGCTTCCCCCTCACTTTCATGAGCGGTTTCGCGGTCTCCGCCGCGCGACTGGGATCGCCGGATACGGGGCTGATCTCGTACGGCGAAATGCTCGACCAGGGTCGCAACATTTGCGATGCCGTATCGATTCCGGTCATCGGAGACGCCGACACCGGGTACGGAAACGCGATGAACGTGAGACGCACCGTATCCGGCTACGCCCGTGCCGGCTTCGCGTGCGCCATGATCGAAGACCAGCTCGCTCCCAAAAGGTGCGGACACACCCGCGGAAAGCAGGTGGTCGGACGCGACGAGGCATTGGCACGGATTCAAGCCGCGGTGGATGCCCGCGACGAGGGCACCGACATCCTGATCATGGCGCGAACCGATGCGCGCGCGACCTTGGGGCTCGACGAAGCCCTCTGGCGTGCCAAGGCGTTTTCGGATCTGGGCGCCGACATTCTATTCGTCGAAGCGCCGACCTCTGTCGAAGAAATGAAACGAGTCTGTACCGAAGTCCCGGGGCACCAGATGGCCAACCTCGTCGAGGGGGGTGACACACCGCTGTTGCCACCTGATCAGCTGGAAGCCATCGGCTACAAGATCGCCGCCTACCCGCTCACGCTGTTGTCCGCCGCCACCCGAGCGATGCTCGACGCATTGGCGTCCATGACTGACGGAGAGTCCCCGGGCCGCCTACTCGATTTCGGACAGCTGAGAGAACTGGTCGGCTTCGACGAGTACGACCGCCAGAGCCGACGCTACAGCGCCGACGACGACTGAGTCGGTCATGCGCGCGACACGCGAGGCTTCCAGCGATAGCGCGCCAGATCGATCCGCCCGGCCGCATTGAACACGACCCCCTCACGCTCGAGCCAATCGCGTTGAAGCCGGTCGGACCCCGGCTCCTTGCGCAGGCTCACCTCCCCGCGGGAGTTGATCACCCGTTGCCACGGCACGGGGCGGTCGGTCGCCATGGAATGCAGCGCGTAGCCCACCTGGCGTGCATGGCCACCGAGTCCCGCGAGTTCCGCGACCTGCCCGTACGTGGCGACGCGGCCACGGGGGATCCGCCGGACTACGGCGTAAATCCGATCGTATGCGCTTGACCTCGCCGGCATCGGAATCATGGTTGCGGCCTCTTGCAGCCATTGTTGCCAATTGGCGGGTGCAGTCCAGTGCTGCCCGCCTCGCGCGCCCCTTCGGCTCGACCTAGGCTCGGGGATCACAGGGTGCCTTGGCCATTGGGTGGCCAGTGGAAGAGATCCCAACAAACAGCGAAGCAACGAAGCAGCGAAAGAAAAGGTCCCCGATGTCAGAGCCTGTGTTGCTCGTCGAAAGCCATGGCGGAATAGCGACAGTCACGCTGAACCGACCGAAGGCGCTCAATGCGCTCTCGAGTGAACTCCGCGCAGAAATCACACGCGCGTTCCGACGCCTCGCAACCGACGACGAAACGCGGGTGGTCATCCTGACGGGTTCGGGTCGCGCATTTTGCGCGGGACTCGACCTCAAGGAGATCGGTGGAGAAGTCGAGGCAGGCGGCGATGGTGTCACGGATCGCGAGATGCTCGCCTCGATCGACGCATTCGAGGGGCCGATCATCGGAGCGATCAACGGTTTCGCGATCACCGGCGGCTTCGAATTGGCATTGGCCTGCGACCTGCTGATCGCATCGACCGAGGCCCGCTTCGCCGATACCCATGCCCGGGTCGGGATCATGCCCGGCTGGGGGCTGAGCCAGAAGCTCTCGCGAAGGATCGGAATCCATCGCGCCAAGGAGCTCTCGTTCACTGGCAACTACCTGGCTGCAGAGCAGGCCGAAGCGTGGGGCCTGGTCAATCGCGTGGTCGCGCCCGATGAGCTGTTGAATTGCTGCCGCGCGCTGGCCGACGACATGCTCAGTTGCGTTCCAGAGGTCTTGAGAGGATACAAGCAGGTCATCGACGCCGGATTCGCGGTGGGATTGGGCGAGGGTCTGGAGATCGAGCGACAGGCTTCACGGGAACATCAGCGAACCGTGACCCCGGAACAGGTGTCCGAACGTCGAAAGGGCGTCCAGGCACGGGGACGCTCGCAGGAAACGGTTTGACACGGCCCTTGCTCGCAGGCGACTGGCTGCAATCGGGGTGCGTGTCGCTTCGCGCTGATTCCTCGCGGCGACAGGAGGTTCGAATCGTTCGGTGAGCGACATCAGGTTATACGGGCCCAACAACACGCCTTTCACGGTCAAGGTCCGCCGCGCGCTCATCGTCAAAGGGCTCGAATTCGAGCAATTCGAGCCCCAGAGCCCCGAGGACTACAAGCGCTGGAGCCCCAAGACAGGTCTGTTGCCGGTGCTCGAGATCGGTGACGAGCACATCCCCGACTCGACCGAAATCCTCTACCGCCTCGAAGAACTGTATCCGGAGCCGCCGCTGCTCTCTTCCGACCCGCGAATCGCCGGACAGCAACGGCAGCTCGAGGATTGGGCAGACAGCAACCTGAGTTGGTCGTTCAACAAATGGCGCGCAACCCGCGACGCGGAGCCCGAGCCCGACGCGAAGCCTTCGGGCTTGCGGTTGCTTCTCGGATGGCTGAAGACGGGGGGGACCTGGGAGCGGCCTGAAATTTCGATCGTACGATCACTCGCGGGTCGAATGGACGACCTCGTCGGCTTCCTGGGCAACCGGCCGTTTTTCTATTCCGACACGTTGAGCATGGCCGATCTCAGCGTCTACTCGATGTTGATCACCATGCGTCACGATTTCATCCCGGGTTCGCTCAAACTCCTCGAAGATCGGCCTCCGCTGGTCGAACTCATGAACCGCATCGAATCGGCAACGGGCGGCTGATCTCCGGGACCGCTCGGGTTCGGGCACTCTTTTGTGTGACAGGATTTTCGTGCCCCGTTGTTTATCACAAGCTCCGAGTGACGAGCCGCTATGTTTCCGCCAATGAATCGGTTTCCGCGGTGAAGCGTCAGGAAAAAGCGACTCGAATCCAGGCGCAGCTCGACGAGTTATACCCCGAGCTGATCGCACCGCTCCTCTACGACGACCCTTATACACTGCTGATCGCCGTGTTGCTTTCTGCGCAGTGCACGGACGTTCGGGTCAACCAGGTGACGCCCAAACTGTTCGCGCTGGCTCGGACGCCACAGGAAATGACTCGACTGTCTGTCGAGCAGATTCGCAGCATCATTCGGCCCTGTGGGCTTTCGCCGTCCAAAGCCAAGGCGATCACTGAACTTTCGCAGGTGTTGGTCGAAAAATACGACGGCCGCGTTCCCGAAACCTTCGAAGAACTGGAGGCGCTCCGCGGCGTCGGACACAAGACCGCGAGCGTCGTGATGGTGCAGGTGTTCGGGCATCCTGCATTCCCGGTCGACACCCACATTCATCGCCTGGCTGCCCGCTGGGGGCTATCGAAGGGCACGAACGTCGTCCAGACCGAGCGAGACCTCAAAGCGCTCTTTGCACCGGAGACCTGGGGGCGGGTTCACCTGCAGATGATCTACTTCGGTCGCGAGTACTGTCCGGCACGGTCACACGATCTGTCGACATGTCCGATCTGTTCGTGGGCCGCGTCCAAAACGAGAATCCAATCCGAACGCCGCTAGTGGCCCGAGTCGGTGCCTGCGTCTGAATCTGCGTCCGTACCTGCGTCTTCCGTACCTGCATCTTCCGTACCTGCATCATAGTCGTAACCCAGCGCCTTCAAGCGGGCGCGATCGATTGGCGAAATCCGCTCGAGCACGGCCCGCCGAGCACTCAAACGGCCGGCGAGATCCACGATGCGCAGGCTCAGCTCCTTCGCGATTTCCGGGCGCTGCGCGGCGATGTCGTCGAGTTCCATCGGGTCCGCACTCAGATCGTACAACTGCTGTTCGCCGTCGTTGCGCCGGATCACCGTCTTCCACGAATCGCGGATGAAAGTTCGATAGTCGGTCTCCGTCACGAAAAGTTCGCCCGGCGCCAGTTCGGAGGAACGCGGCGAGGGTGCCCCCACTGATTCGAGAATCAGACGGTACAAATCCTCGGATCGGATCGGGGCGTCGGGATCGCGGTCGATCGGCGGAGCCACCAGCAGTGGAATTTCGAGCACTTCTTGAAACGACGGGTTTCCGATGTGGCCACCGTGGCCTGCGATCGCGTGGCGTTCGGTGAGTCGCTCACCGTGATCGGCGGTGAACACCACGAGCGCATCGTCGAGCCATCCCCTCTTTTCGAGACCTTCGAGAAGCGACCCGATCGCCCGGTCGGTCTCGCGAACCCCTTGTGCATACGGAATCTGTTCGAAGCCGTAGTCGTGCACATCCATATAGTGGACATAGAGGAAGAATCGATCCGACTCCCGACGTTCGAGCGCCTCGAACGTCGCCTCGTCTACGAACCGCCACGACCGCGTCTTGGGAGCATCCGGTATCCCGATGCGCGCGATCGCCCCTGGCTCTCGTGGGTGTTCGCCGACTTCGACCCAGTCGTCGAAGCCCCGACTGTAACCGGAGGGTTCGTACAAGAATTGATTGGAGGCGATACCGATGGTCCAATAGCCCGCGTCACCCATCGCACCCGCCAGCGTAGGCACCGACGGCGGAATGCACGACGCATCCGTGCCTTCTTTGGCGAAGCGCGCCATGCCACACCAGGTCTCTCCATTCCAGAACAGAGGACGGGCAAGCGTCCCGAATTCGATGCTCGGCGTGCGACCGGTGAACAACGATGCCATCGACATCGACGTCTGGTGGTACGACGCCAGCATCTGAGAGAAGATCTGGCCGCGGGCGGCGATTCGATCGATGTTGGGTGTCGGAATTTCGCTTCCGTAACACGACAGGTGATCGCGCCGAAGTGTATCGACGACGATCAAGATCACGCGCTCGGGAGGAGTTGGACGGGTCGGCGGCGCGCACGACGTCGCGACCAGCACGCAGCCGATGAGCCCAGCCACAACGGGCGCGAATGGCCGCCAGGCACTCAGGGGCCAATTCTCCGCACAGCCACCAATCGGCCTTCTGGGTTGCGTTGCTTGGTGAGATCGACCACGCCCTCGATGGCCCACAAGCCGTCGCCGTCGGGATCGACCAACGATTGGAACACCCGCCAGGTTCTCGGCCCGGTCGAAGTGAGGGTCGTCTTGTGCGACTGGCGCGCAGCCGGCGTAAACAACAGGCGCTCGTACTCGGCAAAGAACGGTGCCAACGCCTGCTCGAATCGCGCCGCGTCCCAGGGGTCGTCCGGGTCCTGCAGGCAGCGC
This sequence comes from Deltaproteobacteria bacterium, assembly GCA_029261905.1. Lineage (GTDB taxonomy): Bacteria > Myxococcota_A > UBA9160 > UBA9160 > SMWR01 > JAJDAM01. The sequence goes on along the minus strand of JAJDAM010000090.1, from coordinate 2,682 downwards.
GACGCGGCCCGTTCGAACTGTCCGACCGACAACTCGCGCACCAGCTCGTGCAGCTCCGAGCGCACCCGGGCGGCCAACAGAAGCGGCTCGCTCGCAAGATCGAATTCGCGCTCTCGCTCCGCCCGCGCCGTCGCCTCGATGTCGCCCGGCGAAACCAGCGCCTCCCAGGTATCGACGAGACTCGAGTCGACTCGACCCAACATGGCGCGAAAATACGCCATCAAGTCATAGAGTTCATCGGTCTTCGCCGCCTCCGGCACTGTCTTGACCAGTGTATTGAGGACCTGGCTCAGGTACCGGAGCAACAACCCTTCGCTGCGGGCGAGCGCGTACTCCCGAATGTAGTCATCGAAGCTCCACAAGTCCTCGAAGATCTCGCGCGCAATCGACTTCAGACGAATGTTCTCCTCGCCGACCCACGGATGTGTCGTCTTGAACAGGCTGAATGCCGCGTAGATGAAATCGGCGTCCGGTTTCGGGTGGGTCACTTCGTCGAGCTTGGCGATTCGCTCTTCGTAGGGAACGCGTTGTGCCTTGAGCTTCAACATCAAGTCCCGCTTCAATTTGCGGATCTGCGCGTAGAGGATCTGGCGCGGATCTTCGAGAACCGACTCGACGAGGGTCAGGACCTCGATCGCGTAGCTCGGCGACTCCGGATCCAAGACCGCGACAGCGTCGACCAGAAACAGCGACAGCGTGTGGTGGAGCGAAAAGTCGAATTGCAGATCGGTCGCCAACCGAAGCGCCGGCCGGCCGTCGTGCCCCGGCCCCACCTCGATGATCCCGCCCAATCGCAACGATCGGGCCAGCACCGCGGCGTGCCGCCGCAACCGGGACTTCGACAGCGGTCGTTCATGGCTGCGATCGATCAACTCGATCAGTGCGCGATACCCGGTCGCCGCGCCATCGGCTGTGGGCTCGCGTTGCAGCACGCTCACGACGGTGTGGTGATCGATCTTGAACTGCGACTCCAGGGTCTCCGACGGCTGGTAGATCAGACGCTGAAACGTGTCATTGTTCCAAGCGACGATTCCGGGCGGCAGTTTCTTTTTGGTGGGTTTCCGCTTGCGTCCCGACTGTGCGGACTTCTCCGCCGCGCGCTTGTTTTCGATCACATGCTCGGGCGCCTGGCAGACCACGCTTCCCTGCTCGTCGAAGCCCTTGCGTCCAGCGCGACCGGCAATCTGTTTGAAGTCGCGGACTCGCAGGATCCCGACCTTTTCACCGTCGAATTTCGACAACTGCGAAAACAACACCGTGCGAATCGGAATGTTGACACCCACACCGAGCGTGTCGGTACCGCAGATGACCTTCAACAGGCCCTTTTGGGCCAACTGCTCGACCAGCAGCCGGTATTTCGGGAGCAAACCGGCGTGGTGGATTCCGATCCCGTTGCGCAAGAAGCGCTTGACGTCTTTTCCGTACGGCGAATCGAATCGGAAATTTCCCAACGCGTCGTCGATCTGTTGACGTTCCGCACGACTCGTCACTTTGGCACTCGTCAGCCCCTGGGCCTGCTCGGCGCATTGCCGCTGGGTGAAGTGGACGACATAGACCGGATACTGCGATCGATCGAGTAGCGTCTCGATCGTCTCGAGCAGCGAAGTCTCGCGGTACTCGAAGTCCAGCGGGACCGGCCGGTCTTCGGAATAGATGTTTGCGACTTCGCGGCCTGTCTGCGCGCGCAGTTTCTCTTCGATCGATGCCGTGTTTCCCAGCGTCGCCGACATCAGCAAGAAGATCGCCCGCGGCAGCAGCAACAGTGGCACCTGCCACGCAACGCCGCGGTCCCGGTCGGCGTAGTAGTGAAATTCGTCGAGTACCACGTAGCGGATCGGTGTGGCGGCACCCTGTCGCAGAGCCATATTGGCCAGGACTTCCGTCGTACAGCAGATGATCGGTGCGTCGGGATTGATGCTCGCATCGCCGGTCAGCATGCCGACGTTGTCGGCCCCGAAGATCTCGCAGAAATCGAAGAACTTCTCGCTCGCGAGGGCTTTGACCGGACACGTGTAGAAAGATCGTTCGCCCTCGCACAGCGCCTTGAAATGGATCGCCATCGCGACCAGCGACTTGCCGGAGCCGGTGGGTGTGCACAACACGACGTGGCGACCGGCCATGACCTCCATCAGCGCATCTTCCTGATGCGCATACAGCTCGAACCCGGAGTCCTTCACCCACTCGATGAACCGATCGAATATCTCGCCGGCATCGCGCGAGCCAGACCGGGGAATCCGGTCGAGCAACGGCACGACGGGGGCCGCCTGGAGATCGGGGGCTTCTGCCTGTTCGTTGATCTGTTCGTTGTCCACGTTTCGCTTTGCTCTTCGTAGTTTCTCGGTCCAGTGCGCCGAATCGGCAACCATCGTGCCGCCCGGCTTCGCTGCACCCCTTTGCTGGATTCCGGCCTGGAATCGGGTCTGGAATTCGGTCTGGAATCCGGTCTGGAAAGCCAGGAGTTCGCCGTCACGATAGCTGAGCGCTGGATTCGGCTGAGGTTGCGCGCTGCGCGAGGCCCCGTCAGGCTCATTGGCCATGGGTTTCGACAGCTTCGATGCTTTCTACCGCAGCGATCTTCAATCGGTGTATCTGCTGCAGATTCTGCCCGCGCTGTTCCTGCTGTACTGGTGGGCGGTAGCCCGTCCCGAGCCGATTTCGGACCCGCCCGCGCTGCGATTCGTG
>JAJDAM010000089.1 GCA_029261905.1 Deltaproteobacteria bacterium | reverse complement strand
CACCGATGTTTCAGCTGTTCGAGCGCAGCGAAACGCTGCCGCGGGCCTACTTCATCTCACACGCACGCGCGGTCGCGGATGGAGCGGCAGCGCTGGCGGCGCTCGGCGAAGAGCACTTCGACCCGCGACGCGAGGTACTGTTGGAGGTCGCGGCCGAGGCGGTATCGAACGCATCGGGTGACGCCGTCGGCTTCGCTCCTGCGACCATCGAGGACTACGAAGCCGAGCGGGTCGACGTCCGAGTCGACGCTCCCACAACGGGCTATCTCGTACTCACCGATTTCCACTATCCAGGCTGGATCGCGACGCTCGACGGACACGACGTACCCATCCTCCGCGCCAACCACCTGTTTCGAGCCGTGCAGGTTTCGGCTGGGACGCACCGGGTCGAATTTCGCTACCAACCGGTGAGTTTCCGCGCCGGTTTCGCGTTGACGGCGACAACGGCGCTGGTCATCGCACTGATCGCCGGCTGGTGGCGATTGCATCCGATCTCCGGTGGTTCAGCGCCGCGGGAGTACCACGAGGCCCGTATTCGCTAGCCGCAAGGTGAAGACCGAGTTCGTGATCGACAAAGTCGGTAGCGAATGGTCCTGCGGGCCCCGGCCGAGTCGACCTCCGGCGAGCGCGCCGCCGGCGATGAAACCGGCTATCGGGGAGCGGGAGCGGGGGCGACCCGTGGCCGTTGATCACCGAACGCCTGGATCCGCAGGTCGCCCGAATCGCCGTATATCATGATCTGACTGACACCCTGCTCACGAAGCGACCCGACCAGGTCCGTCGCTACCAGCATCCGATCGGCGGGCTCGAGCGCGTCGAAGCCATCGCGGATCTCTCCCACGAATGCCGGGCCGACCCCCTGACCACTGCGCTTCCCGCGCGAGAGATAGGGGGACACTTCGTCCAGGCGATCGCGGTCGTAGCTGGCAAGGTCGCGATTCGAGTACTGGTTCCACGCGACCACGGCGACTCCCATGAGTCCCAACGCTGCAACCGCGACGGCTGCCATCCCCGCCCATCGCCTCCAGCGGCCCTCGCTGCGTTGGTTTTCGCGAACCCGTTCGATCTCTAGCGCCTGGTCGGTGATCTTCTTTGCCTGATGGCCAACCCCCGCGTCGGTCGGCGCGACACCGGGGGCAGAGCGACGTTCGCTGGTGCGCGATACGTTGGCCATCGACGTGTACAGAAACTTGTTCTTCAGCTCCGACAACACACAGGCTTGTTCGTACTCGTCGCTGGCGATCCGCTCGTTGACCGTGCGCTGCAGAGTGTTGGCGAGTTCGGTGATCCATTCGTTGGTGAGGTGTTCGGGCGCGATCCCAACCGACGACAGCTCCTCTTCGAGTACGACCGCTGAACGGCACAACAGCCCAACCAGGATCGCCGTTCCGATGGCATTCTCTGGGTCCCCGATCGATTCACTCATCAGGGCGCGACGCTCGCCCCGATCGGGGAAATCGAGATCCAGACACCAGGCGATCCGGTCGATCGGGTTGAATCCTGGGGCTTTGCCGGCGGCACGCCGCTGAAGTGCCTGAGCGATTTGGGATATTGACGGGTTCTCGAACACCGACACCAACGAAACGGGTGTGTCGACGTGCGGAAACTCTCCCCAATCCTGTGAGGCGATGACTTCGTGGTCGATGCGTTCGAGCAGCGCGGCGTTGTAGGTCACGATCGCGCGGAGCACCGAAGGTGCAAAGTAGCTCGAACCGAGTTCGGCCTTGCGCCGGTGGAGCGCATTGTGCTGGTGGTCACTGCGCGCGTCGGCTTCGTAGAGGTCGGCGGCGGCGAAGAACTCGGCCTCGATCTCGGGGAGCCGCGGGTCGTAGTCGTCAGCGGATCGCCCGCACAGCTCGTGGATCCGGGGCGTCAAATGGACGGGGTCTTCGAGCGACGGGCCTCCAGTGACACACAACAATGTGATCAAATAGTCGATCGATGGAATACGCTCTGCGGTGCCCGCGAGTTCGCGGGTTTCGGCGCCGAGCATCAGATCGAGGAGATCGAGTACGCCGCGGCGATCCCGCGATACACGCTGCGGAAGCGATGAACGGAGCTGTCCGATCGGAACCTTGAATGCCACCTCGCGCATTTCGGCTTCGAGCGCATCGAAGCGAACGTCCAGTTCGACGCTCGCGGCCGGGTCATCGCTAGCCGAGAGCGCAACCAATTGTTCGCTCAGTGCGCGTCCCGCCTCGGCGATCCCCGATTTCTCGGACGAGAGCCCCGAGGGCGACAGCACTCCCCAAGCGGATCGCAGCGCGCGCTGGCGTTCGCGAAGGCGGCTGGTCTCGATTTCGAGACTTCGATCGCCTTCTACGTCCACCTCGAGCAACACGAATTCAGTCGAGTCGTTCACGTCGGTGGCCAGCCTCTTCAACGCGGGACGCGCTAGAAGAGTGTTCGACCCGCGGCCGGTGAACACGGGCCGACCTGATCGACGGTGAGCTGTGAGACCGCACAACCCACTTCACCCGGAGGTCGCACGCCGGCGCCGTCGGGTTTCGTGAAACCCCAGAATTGCACGAGCCCGTCCGAATCGATGTCTCCCCCGGCGTCCGCGCTGAATCCGACGCCGTCGTCACTGACCCGTACGCCGTAGGAGAAGTACACGCGTCCTTCGGGAGCAAAGCCCAACGTCGCGAAATCGCTGCCAGCCGCGTCGAACTGGGCGGACAAAGAACCGGGAATCACAGGCGGTTCCGCAGCCGCGGCGGCATACGACTCGTACTCCGTGAAGTAGCTGTTCTCCAGCGTCCGGATCGCGCTCAGGTTGGTCTTGGCCTCTGCGGTTTTCGTCCGGAGTTGGTAGGTGAGGAACGCCGGTATCGCGATCGTCACGAGTACGCCGACGATCGCGACCGCGGACAAGATCTCCAACAGTGTGAATCCGGCCCGGGGCGTCCTAACACGAGTTCCACGTTCATCCATCCGAATCTCATCGGTCGAAACGACGGAACTCTCAAGGCCGGTGACGGAGAACTACGTGACCGGCATCACGAAGAAAAGGGCCGCTCCGGCTCTGGCTCCGAGCTGGACCCGACGCTTCCGCCCACATGAGAATTCTTGACCCATTACACCCGATTGCAGGCCGTCCAGTGTGAACCGCTAGGCCGGCCGCCGTTCATTGAGCGCCGCGGTGTTGCGGTGGAGGATCTTCTCCTGGTCCGAAAGCGTTACACCGTCGAGTTCTTCGAAGATGTCCCTCGGATGTTCCA
>JAJDAM010000088.1 GCA_029261905.1 Deltaproteobacteria bacterium | reverse complement strand
TCCATCGCTCTGGATCGCATTCTCGTACCGGTCGCAGATCGCCCGTCGCCGGGAAGGGCCATGCGGCGGGCAGAACAGATCGCCCGCGGTTTCCAGCAGGAACACGTGGAGATCACGGCGCTACACGTGAACGGTCCGGCGCCACCTGCGTTCGTGATCGAGGCGCCGGGTCTGAGTTGCCGAGAGACATCCGCACAGGGCGAGGTAGTCGAGGAAATCCTCGCGGCATCGCGATCCGCAGACCTCATCGTCATGGCAACCGATGGGAGACATGGCGCATGGGATGCCCTGCGTGGAACCACGACGTCGAGGGTTATAAGATCCGCGGATTGTCCCGTGCTGGCGGTTCCGACCGACGCCTGGGGATAATCGGATGCCCGGCAGGGGGCATTGCAGTGTTGTTCAGTTTCCCCCTTTCCCTTCGAACTCCACTTCGCCAGGAACTGTCAGTGTGCTTCGTCAACGACGTGTGCGCGGATTCTCTCCCGAAGGGCTGCTAGATCGTTCGAATCCTCCACCAGGAAGTCGACGTCGGAGCCTGGCCCAACTCGAGATACGCGAACACCCTCGAGGTACAACGGGCAGCTTTCCATTCCTGCCCGCCCCTGCGAACGGGCGAAGGCGAGGTGACAGCGGATATGAGCGACCGCTGCGTTCACGTCGACACCGTCGGCGAAACGAACGCGGCTGCCACCCGGGATGTCCTCCACGGAAGCCAACTGCCCGATCAGCGGGCACACCATTCGCGTCTCATGAGGAAACGAGCCGCACTGGTCGTCCTCGAAGCTTTCGAGGCTTCGAGCCGCTTCGGCATGTTCACGCGCGTGAGCCTCGTGCCGGGTCGCGTGTGCGAGATGACGCTCGGTAGGATTGTAGGTGCGGGGCTGCCAGTAGTAGTCGCCACTGTAGCGATAGCCGTTGCCGCTGTTGTAGCGGTCATTCGAGTCACCACCCCACATCTCCGAGCGGCTGGGCCGACCTGGAAGACGCTCGACCTCCGCGTCGGGGTCGTAGCGATCCCGGTGCTCGCTCGCCTTTTCGGACATCTCCTGCGAATGGCTTCGATGCCCCGCTACACTCATATCGTCGGGCGCCGTTCCGGATCCAACGGAGGTGCAGGCGCTTAGCATCAGCAACAGGGCCAAACTGGGAACTCGAATGCATTTGGCATCCCTCATATCACTCCCTTGGTTCACCAGCGGGGTCCATCGTCAGGACGAGTCTGGGCTGTATTCGTCGAGGACCCCGCGCGACTCACTCGGATCGCGTAGCACCCCGCCGGCATCGGGTCGTATTACGGAACCCGGGCGGAATTGGTGACCGGGAAGACGGGATCGGGCGGTGACGTCAAAGAAGACGACGCGATCAGCCACACTCACGGCGGAGCATGGTACAAATTGCCCCGTTTCCAAGGTCGGATCCATGCGAGGGACGTCGTTGCGTAGGCACAGGAATTGCGTGTGCAGATTTCTGTCACCCTCGCGAGAGTAGTCACGTATGTCCAGATCAGTACGACGTTTGCAGCTGCGAAAAGACCCAGATGAGGCCCTCATGCGGCGCTACGTCGAGGGAGACTCGGATGCCTTCGAAGAGCTGTTCACGCGCTACGAGCCTCGCGCCTATGTCTTCTTCCTCAAGCGGACGAGTTCCCCGCAGCGCGCAGAAGATCTCTACCAAGAGCTGTTCCTGCGGATCCACCGCACCCGCGATCGCTACGATCCGTCTCGCCCCTTCGCGCCCTGGCTTTTCCAGATCGCCAATCGGCTCCTCATCGATGATCACCGACGTGCTTTCCGCAACCACGAAGTCCCCATTGGAGAGCGGGAACCCCAGAGCGAGCGGGGCGGAAGCGAAACCGTGGTGGCAGACCGGGAACAGATCGACCAGCTGCTCGATACCCTCTCGCCCGAAGAGCGCTACGTCGTGCAATCGGCGAAAGTGGAGGGCATCGAGTATCCGGAACTCGCCGAACATCTGGGAAAATCGGTCGACGCCGTCAAGAAAATGGCATCCCGGGCGCTCCAGCGTCTGCGAGTTGCGGCAGCCCTCGAATCGGTCGGTCCTCTGGCGCGCTAGCCCGCTGGAGATTCGTTGGGCATGATAGAAAGCGAAATGTCGACGGATAGTGAGTCTACGCCGCCCGGGGTCCGCGAGGGTGTCCGAGCCGGGATCCTCGACACGATCAAGCACGACGTCGAGCTACGCGGAGGTAGAACGGCACGCCTGCTCGCCGCGGCGGGGCTCGTCGGCGTCGCAGGTGCGTTAGGCGTCACCCTCCTCGTATCGACTCATCCTTTTGGACATCACCCTCCCTGGCACGTGGCATTCTTCAGCGCAGTATGGGCAGGGCTATTGGTGGTGAGCTTCGCGATCGCGTTTTTGCAGGTGCGTACGCCTTCTCTTCCACTCGCACGCTATGCGGCTGTCGGCATCCTGGGGCTCGGCATGGCTGGAATCTGCGGCGTGATCTGCCCCCACCCACACTTTTTCGATTGGTGGTCTGCGACTGACATCGGGATGCCGCTGACGCGGACTTTCGGACTGACATGTAGTGCGCTGTGCTTCGGTCTGGTGGCGACGCTCTTCTTCGGCTTTGCTTCAGCCATCCTGGTGCTCGGCGACCTTCGGCGTCCGGTCAGTCCACTCCTTCCCGCGGCCGTGTTATTCACGCTGCTCGCGCCCGGCGTGGTGCTCCAATCGGTCGATGCGTCGTTTGGCGTCTCCGTGGGTTGGCTCGCTGGTACCGGCGCGGGCGCCTACCTCGGCGTGGCGGGAGGCATCAGGGCGCGGCGGATTCTGTCCATGACCTGAGTTCGAACCGTCTGTAGCGTGGACCATCATTCGATTCGAAGGTTCAGCCTCTTGCTCGACTCCTGTTCGCGCCGCAACCGTGCGCGCTGCATTTCCTCGACGAGTTTCAGGCGGAGTTCCTTGATTCCGCTCCACCCTTCCTCACGCAAGTCGTCTCTCACACTGCAGAGTGAATCGATGAGCCCGGACTCGACTTCCCACATCCAGTTCGCCGCCTTGGCGATCTCTGTTCGAAGCGAATCAGAATCTACATCGGGTGACAGTACGAGATTGTAACTGCCACCCGATCGACCACGCTCAGGGATCCCCTCGTCTCCCAACTGGGCGATGAACATGTCGTTCTGCAGGCGAAGCTCGGGTTGGAGCTGGAGCACGAAGGGGAAGACGCCCAAACCGGATTGGCCCGTCGCGGTCATCACCCAGTACGCGCTCGTGCGATCCGACACAATCTGCCAACCGGCGTCGGAGTAAGCCGTTCGGGCGATCTCGAGAAGTTGGATCCGGATCGCCTTCGCCGCCGAATCGCCTTGGACGGATGTCGGGTCGACGAACATCCGTGCGTATTCACACGAGGCCGGCTCCATCGGCTCAGCCGCCCAGGCGTCGTCAGCGACCCATCTCAGCAACACACAGCACGCGACGAGGATGGACGCCTCGACCGACCGCACGTCAGTTCTCCGACGCTTCTGAATCGGGCTCGACAGCCAAATGGAGGTGCCGTTGTTGATCTGCGGCGCGCATACGGCGCAATCGCCTCATTTCTTCGACGAGCTGTTCGCGAAGCTCCTCGATGTCTGAAAGACCCTCTCGCACCAAGCGCTCTCGCGCCGAGCACAGCGCTTTCAGATGCTCGGATTCACGCCGAGAAATCGACCGAATCCCGTCGTCGACCGACGAGTTCATTTTTCGGAGATCCCTACCGGAAAATACGATCTTCCAACCGGCACCGAGGTCGCCGCTGAACGGGAAGGTCGGATCGTCGATCATCACGATGAAGATGTGGCGCGCAAGTTTCAATTCGGGTGCAAGTGAAAGAATCAGGTTCGTGTTGCCGTACCGATCGGTCCAAGCAGAGATCCGGAAACTCCAGTACGCATCTTCTCGGTTCTTCACGCGCCAGAATTCGTTGCTGTCTAGAGAGCTGATTGCTCGGAGCATCCCCTCCCTTCGTGTCTTTTCGGAGAACACCGAAATGGGTCCGTCCGATGCGTCATTCGTATCGACCCAGACGTTCCGGTACGTACAACTGTTCTCGGGCGGTGGCACGGCCGGCGGCAACGCTGTGGGCGGCAACACCAATCTGGAACCCGCACAACCGATCAGCGCGATAGCGAGCAGCGACGACGCCTTGAAGTAGCGGTCAATCATGTTCTTCAACTCGGGCGCTCGGTCCGCCGCCATTTCTGCGCACACGTGCCAAAGCCCACGCATGTCACGATCTTGCTCTTCGTCCGTACTCAAAGATACGGAACCCTGCAGTGGAGAGTGACGTGCCGTACAACAAACGAACACAGCACCATTGCTTGATCGTGGGGATGGGCTTGCTGCTATTGCCGGGAACAGGTTGGGCGGATGAGATGGCTGAACTCAAGGCGCTGGTGGCCGAACAGACCGCGCTCGTGGTGCAGCAGGGCGCGCTCGTGAATGACCAGAGCGAACAAATCCGCATACTGCAGGATCAGGTGCGCAAACTGGAGGATGACGCCGCGGCCCCCGTAGCAAGGGCGGTTGTCGACACGATCGACCAGCGCATCATCGACTTCGAGAATTACCCCAGCTCCAAGCTGGCAATCAGCGGTTATGGAGCGGCTGGATACACCAATCCTGACGACGACGACGGCACTTTCGGGATGTTGTTCGTCCCGATCTTCCACTACCAGCTCAGCGAACGACTCCACCTCACGGGTGAGGTGGAGTTCGACCTGCGCGGCAACGAGGCCGACGTCGAGGTCGAGTACGCCCAGATCGACTTCCTGTTGAACGACTACCTGACGCTCACGGCAGGAAAATTCCTGCTTCCATTCAACGCCTTCAGCGAGCGCATACACCCCGCGTGGATCAACAAACTGCCCTCACTTCCACCAATCTACGGATCTCATGGAAGCGGCGGCGGCATCAGTCCCGTTCTGAGCGATACAGGCGCGAAAGTAAGCGGTGGCCTTCGGCTTCCGTGGCTTCTCGGTGGCGACGAGCCTCGAATCAATTACGCCTTCTACGTGACCAACGGGCCGCGGATCGAGCCAGAATCGGAGTTCGACGAACGCTTCGAGGATCTCGCGGAGTTTTTGGAGGACGATGGGACACTCGTGTCGTCGGCCGACGACCTGCTCGATGCCCTTGATATAGGCCACGGCGGGGGCACTGAAATCGAGTTCGGTGAGACGTTCTCCGACA
>JAJDAM010000087.1 GCA_029261905.1 Deltaproteobacteria bacterium | reverse complement strand
TCGCGCTGCGTCTGCTGCTGGCGCGAGACCCGCTGCCAGCGCTTCGCGATGGCAGCGATGGCGCGCTCGACGAAATCGAAGACGAGCGACAGTCCGCTACCGAGCGAGGCCGGCCGGCTCCGCGGGTCATCTACTTCGACCTCGAAACCCAGCGCAGCGCCGAGGAGGTCGGCGGGTGGCACAACGCGCACCTGATGCGCGTGGCATTGGCGGTCACATTCGATTCGAAGACCGAGCAGTATCGCACCTTCCGAGAGAGTGAGGTACACGACCTGGTGACGAGCTTGCAGGAAGCCGACCTGATTGTGGGCTTCAACATCGTCAGCTTCGACTACTCGGTGTTGCGCGGCTACACGGATACTGATTTGAAGGCGCTACCGACTTTCGACATGTTGACCGCAATCCATCAGCGGCTCGGCTATCGACTCGCACTCGGTCACATCGCAGAGCAGACTCTGGGTGTCAGCAAGGGCGGGGACGGACTTCAATCACTCGCCTGGTGGAAGGAGGGACGTGTGGATGAGATCGAGCGCTATTGCACCCAAGATGTCGCGCTGATGAAAGACCTGCTCGAGCATGCCGAGCAGCACGGTCATCTGTGTTTCCAGACCAAACGCGGAGACCGAGTGCGGCTGCCCGCCCCCTGGAAACTCGACGAACTGGTCGAGCATGCGCGGTCGGGAAACACGCGGCCCGCCGATTCGCCTCGCTCCGATGCGCGTTCGAAAAAGACCAGCGGGCGCCGTGGGCGACTGCGGCTGGTCCAACCCGCCGCCGCAGGACGGAACGCCACGTGACGGCGGCGAGCGATCCCCAGCGAACGGTCCGGCTTGCGCATCGCGGCGCGCTGGCGGTATTGGCCGGTTGCGCGGTGCTGATCGCTGCATCCCCTTCGACGTTGCCCGAGACCCAAACACCGGTGTCGCCGTCGCCGGTGTTTCCGTACATCGCGATCGCACTGGGCGTCGGCGCCATCACTTGTCGACAACAGGCGTCTTCGGCTGCACGCAGCACCCGCTCAGCGCTGGTGTTGTCGATCCTTTGCTTCTCACTCGCCGCCTCGATCGGCGTCGTAGGCGTGGCGCTGTTCTGGTTCGAGAACCTGCGCCAGATCGGCCTGCTGTACACAGTGGGCGGCGCGATCCTCGCGATGCGCGCGCCTCAGCCCATCCGCCCCGGCCCGGTGCACAACGGCGGGGAATCGAAGTGACCCGTCGAACAATGGGTGGGCGCTAGTGGAGAGGTCGAGAAAGTGAACTGGAACCGCACGCGAAGCTGGTTTCCCGTCTCGGATGAGGTGGTCTACCTCAATCACGCGGGTGTCGCTCCCATCTCTTCGCGAGCGGCAGATGCGCTTCATCGTTACAGCGCCGAGGCCACACGATGGGGCGCTGTTCACTACGACGCATTCTACGATCGCGAGATCGAACGCGTTCGCGGCCGGGCCGCGGCACTGATCGGGGCGACTTCTGACGAGATCGCGTTCGTGAAAAACACGACCGAGGGGCTTGGAATCGTCGCCAACGGCATCGACTGGAAGCGCGGCGACGAAATTCTGACGTGTGATCTCGAGTATCCATCGAACGTGTATCCCTGGTGGGAGCTACGCGATCGCGGCGTCGAGACCGTGATGTTGGCCGGGCGCGATGGCCGCCTCCCCATCGAGATGGTCGAAACCGCGCTGCGAAGCCCCCGGGCACGGATGCTGGCGATCTCATCGGTCGAATTCGGTAGCGGAGCGCACAACGACCTGCGCACGCTCGGAGAAATGTGTCGCGAGCGCGGCGTACTGTTCTGCGTCGACGCGATTCAAAGTCTCGGCTGCCTGCCCATTGATGTCGAAAGCATGGCGATCGACTTCCTGTCGGCCGACGGTCACAAGTGGCTTCTGTCGGTCGAGGGTTGTGGGATTTTCTATTGCAGGTCGTCCGCGCTCGAGATGGTGAGACCTCGAATCGTTGGCTGGCGCAGCGTCACGAACAACGAGGACTTCGACACCTATCACACCGAGCTGCAACCGAGCGCAGGGCGCTTCGAAGAAGGGACCCCCAACACGCCCGGAATCTTCGCCCTCGGAGCCGCGATCGACCTGCTGCTGGAGCTCGGGATCCCGGCGATCAGCAAGCGCGTCCTCGCGCTGACCGACCACCTGGTCGATGGCCTCCAGGCGTCGGGCGCCGACCTACGCAGCCCCCGGGGACCGATCGAAAGCTCTGGGATCGTGTCCTTCACGATGCCCGGCTGTGACCCGGCAGACACGTTGCAACGCCTCGAAGTTGCTGGAATCAGCGCGGCGGTGCGCCGAGGCGGTGTCCGCGTATCGCCGCACTTCTACAACACGGAAGCGGAAATCGACCGGCTGCTGCGAGCCCTGTAAGCCGTGGGTTGTGTCCCGACGATTTGACGTCTTGTGCGCCGCGCCGTAGTCTCCCGCGCCGTTGCCCGGGTGGCGGAATTGGTAGACGCGCTAGGTTCAGGACCTAGTGTTCGCAAGGACGTGCTGGTTCGACTCCAGTCCCGGGCACCACCTATCCCGGCATTTTTTCAATGCTGACGAAACCCTGCACGAATTCCTGAAGTCGGAGATCCGTACGACAACGCGCTGGCCGAGACGGTCTTTGGCCCTCCAAAAACCGAAGTGATCTGGCCCAACGACTCCTGGCGATGGCCGAGCAGCGCTGGTGGAGAATCAACGGTTCCCACCTCATCCCACTGCTGCGGGCCGGGGTTCGGCCGCGCGAGGACGCATGGAACGAATCCTGATTGCCATCACCGTTTTCTTCTACACGTGCGCCTTCGATCGGATGGACGTCGATCCCAACTTCCAAGTGATGGCCGTTGAGGATCAAGCCGTCGCCCCGGGGCTGAGAGGGTTAGCGGCTCGGTCCGGCTTGCTGGTCGGAGCTGCCGTCGCGGCCGAACCGTTGCGTGGCGACGAGGAGTATCGGACCGTGCTGGCTCGCGAGTACAACGCCCTCGTTCCAGAGAACGCGCTCAAGTTCGGCAACGTTCACCCGGAGCCTGAGCGCTATGACTTCAACGACTTCGACGAGATCCTCGCCTTCGCGGAGTCCAACGACATGTGTGTCCGCGGCCATACACTCGTTTGGCACCGTCAGCTTCCGAGCTGGGTCGAGCAACGCCCTTCGACCCGCGAGGAGTTGACCGAAGTCCTTCGCGCACATGTCCACACGGTCGTGGGTAGGTATCGGGGGCGCGTCCACTACTGGGACGTGGTGAACGAGGCGATCTCTGATTTCTGGGGGTTTCGGAGCACGGTCTGGTCGCGGGCCATCGGCTCCGAGTACATCGAAATGGCCTTTCGCTTCGCCCACGAGGCAGATCCGGATGCCCTTCTCTTTTACAACGACTACGGGGTAGAAGGGCTCGGGAGGAAGTCCACACGGATGTACGAACTCGTGTCGAACCTCCTTGAGCGCGATGTGCCCATTCATGGGGTTGGTCTGCAGGTACACGTCAATCAGGGCATTCCCCGCACCGACGAACTCGAGTCGAACCTTCGACGGCTCGAGGGGCTAGGCCTCCAGATCCACCTTACGGAGGTAGACGTTGGGATACCGCAACCAACCACCGAACCCAAACTGCTCAAACAGGCCATCCTCTATCAGAAGCTCATGGACTCCTGTCTCGCAATCCGAAGCTGCACTGCCTTCGTCACTTGGGGGTTCACGGACGCCCATTCCTGGGTCCCGAGCTATTTCCCGGGACTCGATGCAGCACTGCCTTTCGACAGCAGCCTCCAGCCGAAACCCTCCTATGGCGTTCTGCGCCGAAGCCTGAAGGAATCGTCCAGGACTGCGCCTCGCGGTCTGACAAGGCGCTGCAGCTGACACCGGCACTGACACCTTGATTCGACTTCAGTCCCGGGCACCACTCTATCCCAGCATTTCTCCAATGCTGACGACGCCTTGCAGGAATTCCTGAAATCGCGTTGAGGGCACTCGGGACACTACCGGGACATCGGGGACAGTCGCCGGGCGATGGACGCACGCAACGAGTGCCAACTCGTTCTGGAAGTCGGACCGATCGCGGCGGCGATCAAGGCGTTGGTTGCTGCTGAAACGCTTGACCGAGCGGTGCGCTCCGTGCGTAGGCAGTTCGAGGTCATTTTGCCCATCCCCTGACGCTTGTACCCGCTACTGCCACGTTGTGGCCTGCAGCGAGTAGCCGTGGTGCGTGGTGGGCAATGGCTCGCGCCTTGCGGTGGCGTGGTGCTATGCGAGGTCGTGCGATCTTCGCAGGTCGATGCCGGGGACCCGACTCGACCGGAACACAGCGGCACTTCGAGTGCAACTTCGGTCTGTGTTCCGATCCGGCTGGAGCCGTAGCCATTAGGTACCGGCCCGGCCACGCCCGACAGCGGTCACTACCGCCGCGCAGCCACATGGACCTCTGGTCGGGCAACGATATCAGCCGCAGCCATATCCTCGCCCTCGAACTCACTTTCTTGCTCGTGCTCGCCTTTGTGATCCATCGGGAGCAGCAGGTCCTCCAGAAAGAAGGCTGCCAGCTCGGCCCGCCCTGCGAGTCCAGACTTGCGGTAGACCGAGACTGCGTGCTGGCGCATGGTCCGCTCGCTGCGATCCAGAACCGACGCAGCCTCCTTGTGGCCGAGCCCCTTCAGCAGCAGCAAGGCCACCTGCCTTTCTGCCGGGGTAAGGGACCACCTCTCGAACTGCGAGTCGATCTCCGCGCCGAGTCCATGGAGGAGTCTGCTCGCCCGCCCCCTCCAACGATCGCGCTCCACCTCGTTGGCGGCTAGCCGACCTTCTGCATGTTCCAGGCTGTGCCGCGCCTGCACCCATCCCAGCCACAGGTACAGCACTGACCCGAGACAGAGCAGAACGAAGCCGATTTCGACCACAACGTGGATCGAAAGCCACTCCTGCGGACGATCGAGCGCTAGATCGGCCGCACCCCAGATCGCGATCAGAATCAGGAGCGTCGTGAGCCCGATCCGAAGGCGGGGAACCGCGTCACTTGCTGGAGTCGCCAACTTTCATGTCCCCCAAGGGCCACCTGGGGCAGATGCCGGATGGTCCTTCCACGATTTGGGTCCAACCATAGCGTTCGTCGGGCGGCACCACTGCCACCCGGTCACATCGAGGAGAGCGCTATGATTCCCGATCCGCTCCATCCGGCCATCGTCCATTTTCCCATCGTTCTGGCTGTGCTGGCTCCACTCCTTGCCTAGCGCTCGCTGCCCTCGTACTGCCGTTGGCCGCCGCTGGAATGCTCTCCGGGAAGATCGGAGCGATCAACCGTGCGCTGACCATAGCGGTGTCGCTGACCGCATTGTTTGCCGCAGGGTCCACCGGTCATAGCGGCGGCGAACTCGTCTACCGCCACGGTGCTGCGATGGCCTATGCGCAGCCCGGACCGGACGAAACTGGGACACCGCTCGCGTACTCCGAGCATCGCGACGACCACGACGATGACTGAATTCGGCCGCTCTCGGTTACGCAATTGAGCAAAGCTTCATCTCGGTACTTTCGCGTGCCCAACGGTATGATCGAGCGCGACCCATGTTGAGGGCACAGTTTCGCCGTACCGCTCAGCAACGAACATGGGCAATGCGCTTGGGAGAATCCGGTGTCTAGTCGCAGGAGTGTCTCAGGTCTCGAGGTGTACTGGTGAGATCCGTCGCTTTGCGAGCGGGCGCGTTGCTCGCGCTCTGGGCCTCCGTCATCGTGGCGGCGGTCACTCTGGATGCCGTGCTCCATACGCTCGGCCTCATCTGGGTAGGATTCTGGCTCGGGCCGATTGGGACGGCTCTCGTCGTTGTCTCGTTCGTCTACTCTCTCCGGAAGCGGGGATGGATCGAGATTGGCTCACCCCATCGCCTGCTTCGCTTGCATGAAGCCCTTGCCTTGACGGGTGCCCTCGCGATCCTCGTCCATGGCGGAGTTCACTTCCATGCGCTCCTGCCCTGGCTCGCGGTCTTCGCAATGATGATCGCGGTCGCAAGCGGGCTCATGGGAGAATTCCTTCTCGCCAGCGCGCGTAGCCGCCTAACCGACCGCGAACGTGAACTCCGTGAGTCGGGTCTCGACGCTACTAATATCGAGAAGAAGCTAGAAGCCGATGCCCTCATGGTCCGGGGCATGGAGATCTGGCGCGTCGTCCACCTTCCAATCGCCGTCAACTTCGCTGTGCTCGCCGTCCTTCACATCGCGACGGCAGTCGTATTCTGGTGAGCGCAATGCGAAATCTCTTTGTGATGATCTTTCTGCTCGCGGCCTATGGCGCATTGGTCGTTTGGATTCCCGAAGTCACCGTGAGCCCAGGCGATGTCATCGAAGGCCACGAGAAGATCGCCAACGATTGCACAGAGTGCCATTCGCCGTTTCGCGGGACGCCGGCTGCGAAGTGTATCGCCTGCCATGAACTCGAAGCGATCGGACTCGCAACGACTGCGGGAGTACCCGTCGCAGCCGCCGAGGGGGAGCCGCCGTTTCACCAAGCCCTGATCGAGCCCGCTTGCGTTCGATGTCACAGCGACCACCGCGGCGCAGAACGCCCCGGAGCGAGCATCAGCTTCACGCACGAACTCGTTAGGAATGATGTCCTCTCGACGTGTGCGAGCTGCCATGGCGCTAGCACTCCAAAAGACGACCTGCATCGCCAAGCCGGTGACGACTGTGGAAGCTGCCATGGGTTCGAAGCATGGATACCGGCGACATTCGAGCACGAGACGCTACCGGCCGAACGGCAGAAAGCATGCGTGAGCTGCCATGGCGCTAGCACTCCAAAAGACGACCTGCATCGCCAAGCCGGCGACGACTGTGGAAGCTGCCATGGATTCGAAGCATGGACACCGGCGACATTCGAGCACGAGAGGCACTTTCGTTTCGATCGCCACCACCCCGCCAGCAAATGCCAGTCGTGCCATCCCAGCACTCTCGATCAGTACACCTGCTATGGGTGCCACGAGCATTCAGCCCGAGGCATCGCACGCGAACATCGCGAGGAGGGAATCACCGAATTTGAAGACTGCGTAGAATGCCACCGAAGCGGCGATGAACACGAAGCCGAGCGGCTCTTCCGGAAGCGCCGCGGGAAAACGGCACGTCAATGACTGAGCGGCGGTTGGGGAACTGAAGATGAAGCTGACTGTCGTCATCGTCTTCTTTCTCTTGACGGTCGGCTCGGCATTCGTGTCTTGGTGGCTCAGCCGGCGCAAAGAACAGCGCGATTCGGCTACGCTCGACAGGTCGATCGCGGAGGGCTTGACTGAGCCGCTGTCGCTCCACCCCATCATCGACCCAGACGCCTGCATTGGAACTGCGGCATGCGTTTCGGCCTGCCCGGAGGGAGGCATCCTGGGCATCGTGAAGGGGCGCGCCGCACTCATCGAACCGACTCGCTGCATTGGCCACGGGGCATGCTTCGCCGCCTGCCCCACCCGCGCCATCGAGCTGGTTTTTGGCACGGAACGACGCGGGGTCGAGATTCCACACCTCAAGCCCGACTTCGAAACCAATGTTCGCGGCCTCTACATCGCTGGTGAGCTTGGCGGCATGGGCCTTGTCCGCAATGCGATGTCCCAGGGTATCCAGGCGATGGCGTCCGTCGCCAGCTCGCTTGCGGCGGGTGCGAAGCACGATCTGGAATACGATGTTGCGATCATCGGCGCGGGACCGGCTGGTATCGCTGCGTCGCTCGCCGCCAAGCAGGCCGGTCTTCGAGCGGTCACCTTCGAACAGGAGGCGATTGGAGGAACCGTCTATCACTATCCGCGAGAAAAGATGGTCATCACTCGGCCCATTGACATCCCTGGCTACGGTCGCATCGAAGCAAGAGAGATCCAAAAGGAGGAACTACTGCGGATCTGGCAGGATGTCATCCGGACGACCGACATCGAGATCCGGGTTCGCCAGCGTGTGGAGGCGGTGGTGCCGGTGAAGGGTGGATTCGCCATCGAATCCGCTAGTGGTCGATATCGGGCTGCCCGCACAATTCTCGCCATCGGCAGGCGAGGCTCGCCGCGCAAGCTCGGCGTGCCGGGCGAAGAGTTGCCCCACGTCACCTATTCCCTGGGTGACCCAGCGGAGGTGAGAGGGAAGAGCATCCTCGTCGTCGGCGGGGGAAACAGCGCGCTGGAGGCCGCGATCGAGCTTTCAGACCCGCTTCTCGCCAACATCGTCACTCTTTCCTACCGCGGCGCTACCTTCGGGCGCGCAACGCAAGCGAATCGCAAGCGCATTGACGATCTCGCCTACAGCGGCCAGCTCACGATCCTCACCGACTCCGAAGTCGCGAGCATCGAGCCCAGGCAGGCCAGTGTCCGGCATATCGAAGTCGTGACGACCATCCCGGCGGAACGCGTGTACATCATGATTGGCGGCACGCTTCCAACGGAGTTGTTGCAGCGTCTCGGTGTCACCGTGGATGTCAAGTTCGGCACTGCCTGACGATCCGGGAGTCGGCTGTCGCTATTGTGACGGGCCAGCCCCTCGACTTCCGGCCGACAAACCTGGGCGGCAGGCGCCCCCGCTTTCTGCCTTGTGCCCCGGGACCGGGGTTGACCGACCTCCACTCGCGCTTAGCCTTGTTCAATTGTTTCTCCAGCGGGGGTGGTGTGGCCGATTCTGACAACCAGTTCCAGACCGTGATGGCACCGGGGCAGGAAGACCTCGAGATTCCGACGGAATTGCCGGTGCTGCCCGTACGGGACGTGGTGGTTTTCCCTGGGGTGACGATTCCGTTGGCGATCGGGCGGGAGCGATCGCTGGCCGCCCTCGAAGCGGCTGGTGACGATGGCTTCATGATCGTCGCCACCCAGCGCGATCCGGAAATGGAAGACCCGCAACTCGCGGACCTGCATGACGTCGGGTGCGTGGTTCGCGTGATCCGAATCATCGATGCGCGACGCGACGGCAAGCAGGCGATCGTCGGCGGCGTCGTTCGGACCAGGCTTTCACAACCGATCCACCTCGACCCGGCGATGACGATGCGTCTCGACCCGATCCCGGACACGCATCCTGACACTCCCGAGTTTGCCGCGCTGTGGAGACGGGTGGTCGAGCTTGCCCACCGCGTCATCGACCTGAATCCAGACTATCCCGATGAATGGAAGATCTTCGTGTCTGGGATTCCGGGCGGCGGGCTCACCGCGGACGTCGTCGCGGCGACTCTCCCGTTGCCTCCCGAAGTCAAGGCCAACCTGTTGGCCGAACCCGATGCGGACGAGCGCCTGCGACGGGTCGCGACCCATCTGGAGCGCGAAGTCACGATCGCCGAAACGCAGCGAACCCTGAGCAGTGAATCGGATTCCGAAGACATGGAACCGGTTCGACGCGAGCGGTTGTTGCGGCGGCGCATGCGCGAGATCGAACACGAACTCGGCGAGTCGGATCCGAGCATCCGCGAGGCGGAAGAACTGCGCGAGCGGGTCGAGGCGGCAGACCTACCCGATGTGGCACTCGAACAGGCCGAACGCGAGCTGAGCCGTCTGGCCGCCCTGCCCCAGCATGCGCCGGATCGCCATTTGATCCGCACCTACATCGAGTGGATGGCGGACCTGCCGTGGTCGAAGGAATCCGAAGACAAGCTCGACCTGCTTCACGCGCGCGAGGTCCTCGACGCAGACCATCACAGCCTCGAGAAGGTGAAAGATCGCATCCTGGAATTCTTGGCAGTGCGGAAACTGGCGCCGCAGGCCAAGAGCCCGATCCTGTGTTTCGTCGGTCCGCCCGGTGTGGGGAAGACATCGCTCGGCCGCTCGATTGCGCGCGCAATGGGTCGAAGCTTCGCGCGTGCGTCCCTCGGTGGAGTTCGCGACGAAGCGGAGGTACGTGGCCACCGCCGGACCTACGTCGGTGCCATGCC
>JAJDAM010000086.1 GCA_029261905.1 Deltaproteobacteria bacterium | reverse complement strand
CCAGGCGATGGAGAACTCGGGATTTTATACGGCCGTACTGAAGAACCTCGGCACGCCCTGGACCAATCAGGAGCAAACGGTGTTCGATGAGCTCAACGACTACACAGCCACCGTGATCGGAACGGTTCGCGACGACATCCCGTTTACCGAAGTGCTTTCGTCGGATCGAGTCTATGTCGGCGCACCCGGAGTGGTGGCCTCCTCGTACTCGCATACCGACAACGACCACTACCGCGAACTCGAGGACCAGCACGTCGACCTCGGCGATCCGAGTCTTTTGGTTGCGGTCTCCCAATCGGGTTTGCCGGGCTCCGAACTGATGCCCAACGAGACCGCGGGCATCATCACGACCCGAGCTGCAGCCCGCTCGTTCTTCAGTGCCGGCACCAATCGGCGAATGTGGCGCTTCCTGGCCATCAATTATCTGTGCCGCGACATGGAAGACCTGAAAGACATCTCGCGCCCGGCCGACCGGGTTCGTCAGGACGTCAGTCGCAGCCCGGGAGGCGATAGCGCGATCTTTCACAACGCCTGCGTCGGTTGTCACAGCGGAATGGACCCGATGGCGCAGGCTTTCGCGTTTTTCGAGTACGACGACGACGAACAACGCCTCGTCCACACTCGCGGCGTCGTCCAAGAGAAATACGGGATCAACGCCAACACGTTTCCGGGCGGATTCATCACCGAAGACAACCGTTGGGACAACTTCTGGCGCGCCGGGCGCAACTCGGAACTCGCTTGGCGCGGCCCGGATTCGGGCGGGTACGGCGCGAAGAGTCTCGGCGTCGAAGTCGCCTCGAGTCGCGCATTTTCGCAGTGCCAGGTGGAGAAGGTCTTCGAGAACGTCTGCTTCCGGCCTCCGGGTTCACTGGAAGACCGCGTCGAAGTCCGACGCATCGCCGACGTGTTCGAAACCGAGAACTACAGCCTGAAGCGCGTCTTCGCCGAGACGGCCGTCTACTGCATGGGCCAATGATGCCGAGACCGAAAATGAAGGCAACTGAGACGGAGCCGCAAAGTTCGTCCCGAGCCACGCGCGAGGACCCCCTCATGACTGACCGCATCGAGATTCGAAACACTCGCGTCGCACGCGTTTCCGCTTTGTGTACCCGCGCGTTGCTGCTCGCGTACTCCGTCGCAGCGTTCGCGGCATGCGGCAACTACGACGGCGGCAGCAATGATAATGGCATCGTCGCAGGCCCTTCCTCTACGCAAAGCGCCTCCAACGTCGGACCCGACCGCGAAGAGATGATCGAGGCGTTCGAAGCCAACACCTTCGAACTGCTGCGCGGATACTGCGCCGAGTGCCATGCGGGAGACGGTCCGGGCTTCCCCGACATCGCCAGCGCAGAGGCGGATATCGCGTTCGATGCCGTGATGGATTACCAGAAGGTGAACCTGGTCGTGCCCGAGACCTCTCGCCTGGTACGCCGACTGCTGAGCGACCTGCACTACTGCTGGGATGATTGCGGGCTCGACGGCCAGGCCATGCACGCATCGATCGAGGCCTGGGCGGAAGCAGTCGACTTCGGCGGCGGAGGAACAGACGTCTCCGATGGAGTCTCGAGCCAGATTCGCCAATTCAGCGATGGTATCGAGGACACCTCCGATGAGAGGTTCCGCGGCCGTCGAATCGCGTTCTGGGATTTCAAGGAAGGCATCGGCGAAGTCGCACACGACTCGAGCGGCGTTGCACCGTTAATGGACCTGCAACTCGAAGGTACCCGCTGGATGAGCAACTACGGCATCGAGATCGTCGAAGGCAAGGCGACCGCGACGCCAGCAACCAGTCGAAAACTCTACGACCGGATCGCGAACCCGAGTGGCGGCACCCAGGAGTATTCGGTCGAAGCGTGGGTGATCCCGGCGAATACCAGCCAGGACGGCCCGGCGCGAATCGTCAGCTACTCGAAGGGCACCGGAAACCGGAACTTCACGTTGGGACAGACGCTGTACAACTACGATTATCGCAACCGAAGTCTCTCACCGCCGATCGACAACAACGGGTCGCCAACGCTGGTCACTCGCGACGGCGACGCCGACCTGCAAGCGACGCTGCAACACGTCGTCGTCACCTTCGACCAGTACCGCGGGCGCCGCATCTTCGTCGACGGCGTATTTACTGACGATATGGACGAGCAGGGCCCCGGACGCCTGTGGAATTGGAACGAGGACTACACGTTCCTGCTCGGCAACGAAACCACCAACAACCGCTTGTGGTTGGGAAAACTTCAGCTCGTCGCCATCTACGAGGTCGTGCTTTCGCAGGCGCAGATCACCCAGAACTTCAACGCCGGCGTCGGCAAGAAAGTCCTGTTGCGCTTCGACCTCTCCGAGTGGCTCTCGGTCGGCAGCTACATCGAATTCGTCGTGAGCGAGATCGACGATTACAGCTACCTGTTCTGCGAACCCACCCTCGTCTCCACCAGCCCCGGCGGCCTGCGGGTCCGAAACCTTCGGGTGGCCGTCAATGGAATCGTCCCCGTCTCGGGCCAGGCGTTCCGAACACTCGATACCGTGTATACCGGCGGCGAGCAACGACTGTCGCGCCAGTGCAGCGTGGTCGCGAAGAGCCTGGGAGTGGACGACGACGAATTCCGGATCGAGTTCGAGATCCTCGGCGGCTTCCAGAACCTCATCGTCGAGATCCCGATCCAACAGCCGCCACCCAGTGACGAACTCGCAGACCCGTTGCCGACCGAAGGGTTGCGCAATTTCGAGCGTGCCAACGCGACGATGTCGCGCGTGACCGGTGTCGATCCGAACACGCCGGCCGTCCGCGATACGTTCGATGAGATTCAAGCCCAGCTGCCCGGCGGCTTCGACTTGCGAACGTTTACATCCGCCAATCAGGTCGGCGTCGCGAAGCTGGCACTCGAGTACTGCGACCAACTGGTCGATTCGCCGACGCTGCGCGACGGGTTTTTCGATACGTCTCCGGCTTTCGCGTTCGGCTCGCCTGCGACCGTGGCGTTCGGAACCCCGGCCGATCGAGACCGGGTCATCGGCCCGATCCACGATCGGATGCTGGGAAACGCGATCGCGAGCCAGCCCGATTTCGTCGACGTGCAGGCCGAACTCGACGCCCTGATCGACCAGCTGACGTTGGGCTGCGATGCCGCGAGTTGCGGTTCCGATCGCACCCGCACGATCGTCAAGGCGCTTTGCGCATCCGTGCTCAGCAGCGCGGGCGTCCTAGTTCATTGAGAAACATTGAGAGGCATTGAGAAACATCGAGAGGCGTCGAGAGACACTGATCGACGCTCATCATCGACTTCGATCGAAATCGAGTGGGGGCAGGGAGAAACCACATGGCACGAGATGACACCGCAGGCGAACGCGCTCCGCTGCTCCATCCCGATCATCCGCGACCGGTAACCCGGCGCGACTTTCTTGCGCGAGGTTTGATCGCCGGATCGGCCGTCGTGATGTTGCCTAGCTTGTCGGGACTGTTCGGCGGTTCCGGAACCGCGCGCGCACAGGCAATGGGCTGCGGGTTGTCGGCCGGCGCGGGAAAAATCCCGTTTCTATGTTTCGATCTGGCCGGCGGCGCAAGTGTCGCGGGTTCGAACGTGATCGTCGGCGGGCCGGGGGGACAGCTCGACTTCCTCGGCGAGGCTGGATACCTGAAACTCGGACTTCCCTCCGACCAGATCCCACAACTCGTGGGCCAGACCAATTCAGAGCTCGGCCTGGTCTTTCACTCGGACAGCGCGTTCCTTCGCGGCATTCTCGCGAGAACTTCGGACGCGACGCGTGCCAACGTGAACGGCACCGTCATCTGCGCGCGCTCCGAGAACGACACCCAGAACAACCCCCACAACCCCATGTACGGCATCAACAAGGCCGGTGCGGATGGCGACTTGTTGGCGCTGATCGGAACCAGCGCGTCGGAATCGGGCGGCCGTTCGATGGCACCCGCTTCAATGATCGACCCGACCGTGCGGCCCATCAAGATCGATCGACCCAGCGATACCAAGGGTCTGGTCGATACCGGCAAGCTCGTCAGCCTGCTGAGCCAGGACGACGCAGGTTCCGTGATGCGCACTGTCGAGCGCATCAGCGAATTGAAACTCGCTCGAATGACCGAAGACGCGATCGTGGAGGAACTGGTTCGGTGCGCGTATGTCAAGAGCACCGACCTCGTCGCCCAGTACGGCGACCCGAACCTCCTCGACCCACTCGCCGATACCGACATCACCGGCCTCGCGACCAGTATCTTCACCGCAGCCGAACTCGACCAGAGCGACTTTCGCAAGACCGCATCGGTGATGAAGCTGGTCACCAACGGTTTCGCGGGCGCCGGGACCATCCAGTTTGGCGGCTACGACTACCACGACAGCACGCGTGCCACCGGTGAGCGCCGCGACTTCGCCGCCGGCGAGTCGATGGGCGCGGCACTCGAATACGCGGCCCGCCGCAACCAACAATTGATGATGTACGTGTTCAGCGATGGCTCGGTATCG
>JAJDAM010000085.1 GCA_029261905.1 Deltaproteobacteria bacterium | reverse complement strand
GGCATGCGCTGGCCGACTCGGGAACCCGTCATGATCGGCTGCGGGCACACTTCGCCATCGACGTGCACTACTTCGTAGGAGGACATCAGTGCCAGGTGCGCGGTCTCACCGGATTCTGCCGCAAGGTCGCGGACGACCGGTCGCGCGCGATCGAGCAGCGAGTGACTGCGGTAGAAAGCCTCGCCGAGTTCGAGACATTTGTAGCCGAGCCTGTAGCGCTCGTTGTCCGAACTCTGTTCGATGTAACCACGCTGCTCGAGCGTCGCCAGCAGCCGGAATACGTTGTTCTTATGGAGGTCCAGGAATTTGGACAGCTCGGTCACGCCCAGCTCGTCTTCTCCGTCGAACTCCTCGAGGAGTCGTAGAGCGTTGACGACGGTCTGAATGACGTAGTCACTCTTGGGCTTCTTTCCGGGCATGGGCCTACAACCCCTCAGCCCCCCTCGAGCAAACTAGCCCTGGCGTGCTCCAGCTGGGCAGGTCGACTAGGGGGGGAAAGTCGATCTATCCGTCAGCTGGCCAGTTGCGCTACATCGATTCTCGTTACCGGTGAGTTCGTGCTCTCGTCAGCTCGCTTTCATTGACCGGTCGCCATCGGACCTGTCATCGAATTCGCCGCTGGGTGATTCGTTTCCCTTGTTCGGTTTGTTCTTCGCTCTCTACCTACAACACCTACAACCACAACCACAACCACAACCACAACTAGCTACTACTACGTACTGAGTACTGCTTACTCCACGAACTCGATCAAAGGCCGCATTCGAGTCTTTGATCTGCGTCCTTGGGTCTGCCTTCTATCGCACGGAGCGGATCGTTGTCAATCAATATTCGCTCGCCGTTTCGTCGACGCAGAAGAAACGTCACCATACCGTGTAGATGTTACACGCTCCACCTTCGCGGACGAAAACGAGTTTCCGAATCCGATGAGGCAGCGCAATATTTCGGAAAAAAATTTTGAAAAAACGGCTACGCGCTCGACTCGTCGAGTTCATCCGTAGCGCGTTGTTCACCCTCGATCGCGAGCAGTTCCAACACGAGAAGGCCCACGCCGACGACGATTGCAGTGTCAGCAATGTTGAAATCAGGCCATGAATACCCACGCCACAGTCTGAAGTGCAGGAAGTCGACGACTTCCTGTCGAAAAATCCGGTCGACCAGGTTTCCCAAAGCACCCCCAAGGATCAAACCGAGGGCAAGCGATGCGAGACGGTCCCCGGGGGAGAGCTTTCGATAGAAGGAGATGATGATTCCGATCGCGACGATCGAAACTCCAATGAAGAACACGAGTCGTGGAGTTTTCGGTGCGGAGGAAAACAATCCGAACGCCGCACCCGTGTTTCGGACGTGTGTCAGATAAAAAAATCCATCGATGACCGGAACCCGATCGGCGTAACTGAGGTTCGCATCGATCGCGATCTTGGTGCCGACGTCGAGCAAGAAACTGAATGCGAACGCGAACAACGCAACACGAAATTTCAGCGACATGAGGGATTTGAAATTATCATACGGTCGAAGACTCAGCGAACGATACAGTGGTATCACCCAGATGAGTGATAGGATTCCCGATCCTAGCGATTTTGTCTCGGTAGCGGTGGAACATTCGAGTCATGCAACCTTGCGAAACCGGTTGCCGATCTTCGCAAGTGTCGCGGCAGGTCTCTCGACTCGGTCGCGGTCGGTGCTAGCAGGCTCCTGCTAGAGATGATCTCGCAGCCACTGGAAAAACTTGCGGCTGGTGCTTTCGAATTTCGGCTCCCGTCGGCCCGCCATTGCGCCAGTGGGGCACACTTCTGAAGGCAAGGTTCCTTCCAAGAAGATTTCGCGTCGTCGGTCGGGACAACCCCACACCGCAAGCCGGCCCGTGAGCGGATCGATGTCCGTCTCGGTAATGCTCGACGGTCGCTCGAACCCTCCGCGTATTTCACCACCGGTGAGTGATTTGATGAAACTTCGCCAAACCGGCAACGCGGCGCGGCTGCTCGCCAAGCCGACACTGCGCGGCTCGTCGAAACCAATCCACACGACGGCGACGAGTTCAGGCGTGAAGCCCACGAACCAGAGGTCGCGCTCTTCGTCGCTGGTGCCGGTCTTCGCCGCGATATGCCCCCGAAGCCCGGTCGATCTCACCGAAGCCGCTGTGCCTCGTGTTGCGACCCCTTCCAGCAGCGATGTCGCGAGGTACGCGGTACCGACATCGATCGCGCGGTCGAGTTGGAGCTGGCGGCGTTCGAGGGTGCGACCTCGAGCATCGACGAGGTCCTCGATCGATTGAATGTGCGGGCGTACCCCTCCACTCGCAATCGTCGAGTACGCACGCGCGATCTCCAACGGTGAAACGTCCGCGACACCCAGCGCCAGACTCGGGACGAGCGGTAGATCGCTTTCGATCCCGAGTCGCCGAGCCACGTCTGCCACTCGGCCCACACCCACCTGCTGAGCGAGTCTGGCCGTGGCCACGTTGAGCGAACGTTCGAGCGCTTCGCGAACGCTCACCTTTCCGTGAAATTTGCGGTCGTAGTTTTGGGGTTTCCAGGGACCGCTCGTCGTTCCGACCTCGAGCGGTGAATCGTCGAGGAAAGACGCCAACGTGATGGTCGGTCCACCGCTGCGGGGTTCGAGTCCGGCGATGTACACGAACGGCTTGAAAACACTGCCGGCCTGACGGCGCGCTTGCGTGCACCGATCGAATTGCGACAAGCGATAGTCGCGACCGCCCACCAGTGCGATGATCTCACCCGTTCGGGGGCGCATCGCAATGAGGCACCCCTGGAGAGGAGATTCCTCGCCTCGGGAGGCGAGCTTCGGGTGATCGCGCTCGAGTTGCGCAATGCCATCGCGCAGCGCGATGCCAGCGAGTCGTTGGGTGCGTCCGTCGAGTGTGGAGTAGATGCGCAGACCCTCGGTGGTCAGCACGTTGCCGTCGTACCCTTCCGACAGCTGTCGCCGCAGTAGATCGAGGAAGTAGCGCGTGTCACCGGGGTCGGGTGTGATGGCCGCGAGATTCAGCGGCGCCGCAGCCGCTTCTTCGGCCAGCACCGGATCGACACGGCGCTGCTCGGCCATCAACTCCAGCACGAGGTTGCGTCGCGCCATCGCCTTGTCGGGGTTTCGGTACGGCGAGGTGCCATTCGGACTCTGGATCAGCGCCGCAATCAGCGCGGAGTCGGCCAACGTCATCGCGCTGGCTCGCTTTCCGAAAAAGCGGCGCGACGCCTCGCCAACACCGTGAATCTGCGTCGAGCCGCGCTGACCGAGATAGATTTCGTTGAGGTACGCCTCGAGGATCTCGGTCTTGTCGTATCGCAGTTCGACGATCAGACTCATCAGCGCTTCCCGCGCCTTGCGCTCGAAGGTACGCTCGGGTGTCAGGAAGAAGTTTTTCACCAGCTGCTGCGTGAGGGTGCTTCCTCCCTGGCGAATTCTCCCAGCGCGAAGGTTCGCCAGCATCGCGCCCAGGATGCGCCGTACGTCGACGCCGGGATGTGACGCAAAGCGCTGATCCTCGACCGCGACGATCGCCGCCAGCAGGTGGCTCGGAACTTCGTCGAGTCGGACGAGTTCGCGCTGCTCGTGATGCGGACCGTAGTACGCGCCGAGCAGTTCGGGCTCCAGCAGCACCACGCTCGCAGATCGACCGCTGGGAAGCTCGCGCATCGCCTCGAT
>JAJDAM010000084.1 GCA_029261905.1 Deltaproteobacteria bacterium | reverse complement strand
TTTCAGTACACACGCTTTCCAAGCGTGCGCCTTAAGCCACTCGGCCATCTCTCCGTGAATTTGACAGGAGAGGCCGATCCCCCGCAATCCGATCGACCCTGCCCCTGAACGCAAATGCATGGCGGAGAGGGAGGGATTCGAACCCTCGATGGGTTGCCCCATACTCCCTTAGCAGGGGAGCGCCTTCAGCCACTCGGCCACCTCTCCGGACGGAGCAGGATAACCACTTTTGGCCCGAGGGGGAGGCTCTGAGCGTTTTCCAATTCACGAAGTAGGGGCAACCCCGACAAGTACCCGCTGCTGTGCCGGTTGGGGCGCCTGGGCGGTCCTCGCTGCTTGCCTACCGCGCGCAGCGGGTCGCTGACCGGCCGGCCGGGCCCCGTTTCATGGTCCGGATCGGGCAAGCGGGTTCCCCCCAGACGATGCGGAGGATGGCGGAGAGGGAGGGATTCGAACCCTCGAGGGGCTTGCACCCCTGGCGGTTTTCAAGACCGCTGCCTTCAACCGCTCGGCCACCTCTCCGCGTAGGAACTTCAGGATGTTATCGCGCCCTTTGCGTGTCCATGTGCGGCACCAAAGAGCGAACTTTGCCCCGCCGAACAAACCAATGGAACCCCGGGAAGTCGCGGGGGAGTCTAGCGAAGGTTGCACCTGTCCCAGAGTCCGTGGCGGAGATCATCAGCGAGTACCGCGACGGTCAATCCACTGCAGCACCGGGTGAATTGGTGTCCATCAACCAAAACAGCGCGATGTTCACCGACTGGGGTTTGTCAAAGTTGGCGCGACGCATGTGGGAATCCGCAGGGGTTGAAGAACTCACCTCGTGGCGTTCCAACATCGAATCGAACATCGGCCGGCAGCGCCAGAACGAGCCGATACCGTCTGTCCGCTGCGCTCCCCGTCACACATCGGGGGTCTTACAAATGTGTGTTACGAAGCCGCAGCGCGTTTCCGATCACCGACAGCGAACTGAGACTCATCGCGGCCGCGGCGATCATCGGGCTGAGCAGGAACCCGAACGCCGGATACAGGACGCCGGCCGCAAGCGGCACACCGAGCGCGTTGTACGCGAAAGCGAAGAACAGATTTTCTCGGATGTTCTGCATCGTCTTTCGGCTCAGCACCCGAGCGCGCGCGACGCCTCGCAAATCCCCGCGGACGAGTGTGACTCCGGCACTCTCCATCGCGACATCGGTTCCGGTCCCCATCGCGATACCGACATCCGCCTGCGCCAGCGCGGGCGCATCGTTGACCCCATCACCGGCCATGGCCACCGCGTGCCCGGCAGCTTGGAGTTCCCGAACGGCAGCCGCCTTGTCCTGCGGCAGCATGTCTGCCATCACCCGATCGATCCCGAGCCGAGAGGCGACCGCCTGGGCCGTGGTCTCGCTGTCTCCCGTGAGCATCACGATCCGGATCCCATCCCGATGGAGCTTCTCGACGGCTTCGAAACTGGTTTCTTTGATCGGGTCTGAAACACCGAGAAGCCCGGCCGCCCTGCCGTCGACCGCCACGAACATCGCGGTCTGCCCTTCGGAGCGAAGGCCTTCGGCCTGCGACAACAGCGGTCCGGCGTCGATGCCGAGTTCTATGAACAGGGCGTGGTTTCCGAGCGCGACGCTTCGGCCTTCGACGATGCCATCGACACCTTTCCCTGTGTGCGCGTCGAATCGGCTGGCGTTCGTCAGCGCAAGACCTCGCTCTGTTGCCCCCTCAACGATCGCCGCCGCCAGTGGATGTTCACTCCCGCGTTCGAGCCCGGCGGCGAGCTTCAAGAATTCATCGTCATGCAAACCGTCCGAAGTAAAAACCGACACGAGCTTGGGCTTGCCTTCAGTGAGGGTGCCGGTCTTGTCAACGACCAGCGTGTCGACCTTACGCATGGTTTCGATCGCTTCGGCGCTGCGAAAGAGCACGCCGGCCATGGCACCCTTGCCGGTCGCGACCATGATCGACATCGGTGTAGCGAGGCCGAGCGCACACGGGCAGGCAATGATGAGAACCGAAACCGAGGCCAGCAGCGCATGGGCGAGTCGGGGCTCGGGGCCGACGAATGCCCAGACCCCGAACGTCAGCACCGATGCCCCGATCACCGCCGGCACAAAGTAGCTGGCGACGACATCTGCGAGCCGCTGCACGGGCGCGCGACTTCGCTGCGCCTCGGCCACCATCTCGACGATCTGAGAGAGCAGTGTCTCCGCTCCGACGCGGTCGGCGCGCATGACGAGTGTGCCGGTTCCATTGACCGTACCGGCGATCAGCGGCTCCCCCGCGGTCTTCTCGATTGGAATCGGCTCGCCCGTGATCATCGATTCGTCGACCGCGGATCGCCCGTCGATGACGCCTCCATCGACGGGAACCTTCTCTCCGGGCCGAATTCTGAGCTCGTCCCCTGCGACCACACTCTCGAGGGGTACGTCCTTCTCCGTGCCATCGCTCGCGATGCGCCGCGCAGTCTTCGGGGCGAGGTTCAGCAGAGCGCGAATGGCAGCCCCGGTTCGGCTTCGAGCACGGAGTTCCATGACCTGGCCCAGTAGGACGAGTGTCACGATGACCGCTGCGGCCTCGAAGTAGACCGCGACCTCGCCCGATGCATTGCG
Source organism: Deltaproteobacteria bacterium (assembly GCA_029261905.1). Taxonomy (GTDB): domain Bacteria; phylum Myxococcota_A; class UBA9160; order UBA9160; family SMWR01; genus JAJDAM01. Next base: position 642 of record JAJDAM010000084.1, on the reverse strand, counting down.
GAAACCTGCAGGAAACCACTCGGGAGCGATCGTTGCGACCAAGCTGTAAACGAATGCGGCTCCCGTCCCGAGTGCGATGAGCGTAAACATGTTGAGGTGCATACTGAGCAGCGATCGCCCTCCACGTTCGAAAAACGGCCAGCCTCCCCAGAGCACAACCGGAGCGGTGAGCAAGAGCTGAATCCAGCGAATGGACTCGTGCGGCAGCAACGCAGCAACGGGATTCCCCGGGATCATCTCGCCCATCGCGATCAGAAACACGGGAATCGTAAGCACGAGGCTCACCCACATTCGGCGTGTCATATCCCAGAGTTCTGGGCTCTCGTCGTCGCCCGCTTCGATCCTCTGCGGCTCCAGCGCCATCCCGCAAACCGGGCAGTTTCCAGGCTCCGATTCGACGACCTCAGGATGCATCGGGCATGTCCACATCGTCGACGGATGGATCACGCTGGGTGGGTCTAGCGCCATCCCGCAATCAGGACATGCGCCCGGTTCGGTCGATTCGACCTCCGGATGCATCGGACAGGTGTACTTCCCCGGAGTTGTCATGACTGCGCCTCCCATTTCCGAACGGCCCTAGTGGCAGGCCTCACACGTACAGCTGACCGCTGATTGCCCCGGACAAGTGCAGCCGATGGCTCT
>JAJDAM010000083.1 GCA_029261905.1 Deltaproteobacteria bacterium | reverse complement strand
CGGGGGGCAGAGCGGCGCCGAGAATGGCGCGCTGACGATCATGGTCGGTGGAGACGAGGCGACCTACGACCGGGTCGTTCCGTTGCTGTCCCACTACGCGAAGATGACCTTACGGCTGGGCGAGGCCGGCTCGGGCCAACTTTCGAAGATGGTGAACCAGATCTGCATCGCCGGAATTCTGCAGGGGCTCTCAGAAGGCTTGCACTTTGCGGAGATGGCTGGACTCGATGCCAGGCGTGTCGTCGAGGTGATCTCCAAAGGCGCCGCCCAATCCTGGCAGATGGACAACCGAGCTCCCACGATGCTGGATCGGAAGTTTGATTTCGGGTTCGCGGTCGACTGGATGTGCAAGGATCTGGGGATCGCGATCGATGAGGCCGGACGCAACGGCGCGAAACTCGAAGTGACCGAAGCCGTCGCGCGGTTCTACGCCGAACTTCAATCGAACGGCGGCGGCCGGCTCGACACATCGAGTCTGATCGAACGCCTCGGATCCGCTTGATGCCTGTGCCTGTGCTTGTGCCCAGTGAGGTGAAGTGAAAAGGCGCTATCGCTGTCCGCTGGCTTGGATCGCGGCCCGGTAGATCTCGATCAGCCGCTCGCAGTTCTGCTCCGGCCGATGTCTTGCATCGAAGGTCTGCAGCGCACCATGGCTCATCGCCTCGATGGCTTCCAGGTTTCCGAAAACGGCATCCAGCTTCTTGGCGAGGTCGGCAGAGTCGCCGGAGCGAAACAACACCCCATTGCGGTTGTCTTCGATCATCTCGGCCATACCGCCGAGTCGAGAGGCAATCACCGGGACGCCGCTCGCGAACGCCTCTACGATTGACATGGGCATTCCCTCGTACCAGAGGCTCGGGAATACCAGGATGCGAGCACGTCGCAGTGTTTCGAGCAGGTTCTCGGGCGGCAGTGGCCCGAGCAGCTGCACGTCTTGGATCGACTCGTCCACGATTCTTCGCGCGATTTCGTCGCGGAGCGGACCGTCTCCGGCGATTCGTAGTGGGATCGTCGTCGTCAACTGCTTCCAGCCATCGAGCAATGTATGCACGCCCTTTTCATCGCTGAGGCGACCTGCGAACAGCGCATAGCTTCGATCGGAGACTGGGATCGGAGGAATACGTTCGAAGTCGACACTGTTCGGCTTGACGACGATGCGATCCTTCGGAAATCCGCCCTCCGCGAGCTTGGCTCGCGCAAACTCCGTCAATGCGACGAAACGATCGACCTTTGCGAATAAGCTCCGGCGGCGATGGAAAGCGACCATCGCGGCGACGGTTGCGGTCGCAGGCCGCGAATCTCGGTAGCAGCCGTATCGGACGCTGCGCAGCAGGGAGTGATCCACGCATTCTTCGCAGATTTCTCCATCGCGAAAGAACGTCGCCGCCGGACACAGCCAGCGGTAGTTGTGGATCGACTGCACGACCGGAACACCTGCGTTGCAACAGGCGTCATAGGCGGAAGGAGAGATCAGCGGAAACGTGTTGGTGAAATGGGCGACATCGGGAGATTCGCGCGCCAGCAGCTCGCCGATTGCGCGATGCGTCTCGGGGTTCCAGACCGTGCGAATCGGCAGCGCCGCGGACGCCAGTAGTCCGCCACGCGCGATTTCGTCATTGTGTCGGGTATAGAGAAGAACTTCGTGCCCAGCGGCGCGAAGCATCTGCTGCTCTGATTCGAATACCGCGCACTCACCGCCGCGCAGCTGATAGAAGTTGTGAATCAGCAGGACTTTCAAGCGCCGCGCACCCCGAATGGTTGGTCAACGCATAGCGCAGTGAAGCCGCTGAATCAGCCGCACGTCGATGCGACTGCGGTTTTCGCGTCCCAACGGGAACCAATCGGTCTGGTTCTGGGTCCTTGTAAGTGAGATGCCCAATCGACACCCTGTTGGCAGCGATTTCGCTGTACCTCGTTGATTGGCCGCCGGAGGACCCAGATGGCTCAGTCGCTGGAAGCACTCGTCGAGGCTGCTCGGGGCGGTGATCGGCTCGCCTTTTCGAGCCTCGTCGATCGGTTCCAGGACATGGCGGTCGGCAGTGCGTACGCGCGGCTCGGTGATGTCGAATTGGCACGAGATGCCGCGCAGGAGTCGCTGACCGACGCATTCTTGAAGCTCGATCAGCTTCGGGAGCCACGCGCATTCGGCAGCTGGCTCGGCCGGATCGTGGTCAAGCACTGTGACCGGATCCACCGGCGCAAAGCGGTCGAGACGGTCGACATCGATCGGGTCGCCGAACCGTCCGCCGATTCAACTGCGGCCGACGCAGGGATGGATCAACAGCGTGAGCAGACGCGCGTGCGAGATGTCGTCGAAGTGCTGCCAGAGCCCGAGCGGATCGTCGTGGCGTTGTATTACCTCGCGGACGAGCGGGTCGTCGATATCGCAGAGTTTCTGGGTATCCCATTGGGGACTGTCAAGAAGCGTCTGTTCACCGCGCGCCGCAAGATCGAAGGGGAGATGACCGCAATGTGGGAGCGAGATCTCAAGGAGCATTTGCAAGGGCACCTGCAGGAACATTCGCTGGCAGCGGGAAGATCTCACCGCTCGCGTGCGTTGGCGGATCGTGTCGAGATCTTTCTCGCGGTGCGCGCAAACGACCTCGACGCGGTTCGGGTACTGCTCGAGCGCGACGCTGCGCTCGCCAACGCGACCGAAGACTGGGACATCGGAGAACTGGGCGTTTCCGATCTTCCGCCGCCCAATCGGGCCACTCCACTGATTCGCGCTGCAGAACGTGGCTTCGGCCCGATGGTCGAACTGCTCCTCGATCATGGAGCCGATGCCGACGGCGACTGTGGCTGTGACGTGAGAGAGCCCGCGCTGTGGGCAGCGGTGGTCAGTGGTCGAATCGAAATCGCTCGAATCCTGCTGGAGCGAAACGCAGATCCCAACGCCGCCATCTGTTCGGGCGCGACGGCGCTGCACGCCGCCGCGATCAAGGGGAACGTCGAGGCCGTGGAGCTGTTGCTTTTGCATGGCGCGGACCGTGGAGCGAAGGCGGCGAATGGGCGGACTCCACTCGAGTGGGCGAGGGCGAATCGGCATGAAACCGTTGCGGTGATGCTGTCGGAGTCGGCGGCGCCGGTGCGAAGCGAGTTGGAATCAGACCGTGCAAATGATTCGAACGATGCAGCGGAGATCGACGAATCCCGGCTCCTGAACACTGGCATCGCTGCGATCGATTGTGTTGCGCCGCTCGTGCAGGGTTCGGTGGTCCAGGTCCGCGGTGCAGTCGGCCTGGGGCGCAACGTCTTGTTGGCCGAGCTCGCC
>JAJDAM010000082.1 GCA_029261905.1 Deltaproteobacteria bacterium | reverse complement strand
GTCTCGAAACCGATGGTGCACTCGCGTGCGTGCTGGTCTCGGCCGATCGAGCGCGGGACTGTCGGCAAGTACCCGCGTACGTGCACGCGTTTGGCCAGGGTCTCCCGCGCCAGTCCCACACGATGGTCAACTACTGGGGCGAAGACCCGCTGATCGGGCCCGCCTGGACCTGTGCCCGACAGTTGTACCAGAACTCCGACTTCCAACCTGCCGATATCCGCGTCGCGCAGCTCTATGACGCATTCACGCCATTGATCCTGCTGTCGCTCGAAGGGTACGGGTTCTGCAAACGCGGCGAGGGTGCCGCATTCACCGAACACGGCTCGTTGGAAAGTGGGGGACGGCTGCCGATCAATACCTCCGGCGGTGGTCTCTCAGAGGCCTACGTTCACGGCTTCAACTTGATTACGGAAGGAGTCCGGCAGATCCGGGGATCCTCGGTCAACCAGGTCGATTCGGCACAGAGCTGCCTGGTCACCGCGGGCGAGGGTGTCCCGACCAGCGCCGTGATCTTGAGACGGTGACTCGCGACGGCAGGATTCTCGAGGCAAGGACTTTTGAGGCAGGGCAATGAGTTCAGACATTGTGTTACCGGAGATCGACGAAGATGCGGCGCCGTTCTTCGAGGGCGCTCGACGTGGAGAGCTGCGCATCCAGCAATGCAGCGAAACCGGGCGATTGATCTTTCCGCCCCGCCCGTTCAGCCCCTGGGCGCCTGCCGCGCAACCCGTCTGGACGACGGTTTCGGGGCGGGGCCGGATCTGGTCCTACGTCGTGCCGCATCCCCCGCTGCTGCCACAGTTCACTGAGCTTGCCCCGTACAACGTGATCCTCGTCGCGCTCGATGAGGATCCGACCATTCGACTGGTCGGAAACCTCGTGACACGGGCGGGCGGACCGATCAACGAAATCGACCCGGACGGGATCGAAATCGGATCTCCGGTGCACGTGGTATTCGAACGGATCGACGACGAGATCTCACTGCCGCGGTGGGTGCTCGACTGATCGATCGGCGGATCTCGCCGCCGCCGTGTCTGCCCGCGCGCGTGGTATCGTTGCGCCCATGAGCTGGCAGAAAGAAGTCGACCAGATCGCCCGTCGGCGCGCACTCGCGCGCGAGCACGGGGGCAGCGACGCAGTCGCGCGACAACACGAGCGCGGCCGGTTGACGGTGCGCGAACGGGTCGACGCACTCGTCGACCCGACGAGTTTTCGCGAGTGGGGTGGCGTTGCCGGAGTTTCGGAGACCGACGACGAAGGCGAGATCAAGTCGTTCACGAGCTCGAACGTGCTGCTCGGTGTCGCTTCGATCGACGGCCGACCGGTCGTCGTGTGTGGTGACGATTTCACGATTCGCGGCGCCGCCTATTCGCCCGCCGGTCTGAAGAAGGGATTGTACGCGGACGAGTTGGCGGTTCGCCGCAGGATGCCGCTCGTGCGGTTGCTCGAAGGCGGGGGTGCCTCGATCGCCGGCGCGAGTGGGACGACGGGACGATCCGGCTACGACATGACATCGCCCGCCGTCGCGAACCTGCTGTGTATCGATGCACTGGCGACGGTACCGGTCGTGTGTGCCGCGCTCGGACCCGTGGCGGGCTTCCCGGCCGCTCGTCTGGTCGCGTCGCATCTGTCGATCATGACCCGAGACACCGCCCAGGTGCTGACGGGCGGCCCCTCGCTGGTAGCGCGCGCGACCGGCGAAGAGCTGACGAAGGAAGAACTCGGCGGTGCAGACATCCACACCCGAAGTGGTGTGGTGGACAACCTCGCTGAAGACGAAGCGGATGTGTGGCGGCAGACTCGACGGTTTTTGAGCTACCTGCCGAGCAGCGTCTACGAACGACCCCCGCGGATCCCGATCTCGGACCCGCCGGAGCGTCGAGAGCCCGAACTGCTGTCGATCATTCCGCGCAACCGGCGCCGCGCGTACAAGATGCGACGCGTCGTCGAGCTGGTCGTCGATACCGATTCGTTCTTCGAGATCGCTCCGTTCTACGGCCGCAGCCAGATCACCGGCCTGGCGCGCGTCGACGGGCACAGCGTGGGGATTCTCGCGAACGACTGCTATCGCGATGGCGGCTCGATGACCGCGGAGGGTGCCCAGAAAGTGCGGCGCTTCTTCGAGCTGTGCGACAGCTTCCACATTCCGATCTTGAGTTTCGTCGATGAACCGGGTTTCGCGATCGGCTCGGCGGCCGAGAAGGCCGGCACGATCCGGTATGGGATGCAGACCATGTTTGCCGCGTTACAAACCAGCGTGCCGTGGTTTGCCGTTCTCGTCCGCAAGTCGTTCGGCGTAGCGGCTGGCATTCATCTCGGACCGCAAGTCACGGCTGTCGCGTGGCCGTCCGCACAGAGTGGCGCGCTGCCAGTCGAAGCCGGTGTAGCCCTCGCCTATCGCAGCGAGATCGAATCCGCGCCCGACCCGCAGGCGAGGCGGCGCGAACTCGAAGACGAGATGATCAACGCACAATCGGTCTTCCCGCGTGCCGAAGAATTCGGCGTTCACGACCTGATCGACCCACGCGATACGCGACCCCGCGTAAGCCAATGGCTCGAAGAGATCCAACATCAACTCGCCGGCCAGCTCGGCCCGAAGAGCTACAGCCCGCGCCCGTAGCCTGCCTATTTCACCACGGCGGCGGCGGCACCCTCCTTTAGCGATTATGGAAATGAGGTGTGCGCTTTTCCATGAAAGCGCTGACCGCTTCCTGATAGTCCTCCGAGAAAGCGCCGCGAACCTGTCGGTCCGCTTCGAACGCGAGGCAGGTGCGCAGGTCCTCGGTGAGCGCGCGGTTCAGGTTCTCTTTCATGTAGCGGTGCGCGATCGGCGGCCCCGAAGCGACCTGCCGCGCAATTGTCATCGCTCGTTCGCCAAGCTCCTCATCGGGCACGACCCAATTGAAAAGGCCGAGCCGCAAACATTCCTGTGACGAAACGCGCGGAGAAAGAAAATACAGCTCGCGTGCTTTCGCCGGGCCGACCAGCTGGGTCAGAAACCAGCTGCCCCCGTAGTCTCCGCTGAGGCCGACACGACCGAATGACGTAATCAAGAAAGCGGTTTCGGCGGCAATCCGCAGATCGCAGGCCAGCGCGATGGAAAAGCCGGCTCCCGCTGCCGCACCCGGTAGCGCGGCGATCACCGGCACGGACATCTCGTGTAACGCCGCGGGGAATTCATGCTCGCGATGCACGCGTCGGACGCGGTCGTCGAGGCGCGGAATCGCGTCCCCCTTGGCCATCGATTTGGTGTCACCACCCGCGCAAAACGCGCGACCGGCGCCTGTAAGCAGCAGGCAGCGGACACCCATGCCCGATTCGGGTCCACCGTTCATGCCGACGCCGCTCGCCGAATCCAGCTTCGGGACCAACTCGCCGAGCGCTTCCTTCATCTCCAACGACAACGCGTTCTTCGCGTCGGGACGATTCAACGTCACGACCGCCACGTGATCTTCGATATGGCAGAGCAGATCGGGGGTGCCGGTGTCGACCGGCCGCACTTCACTCATCGAAGATCTCCTGGCCCTGGTGGTTTTTCGCTCTCTTCGCTCGCTCTGTGGTCCTTCTGCGCTCTTCGCCCTGATTCGAAAACCTTCGGAAGCGGAGGCGGCCAGGGATGGCCTCCGCGGAAGTAAAGCACAGCGCTACCGGCACAACGCTGCACTCATCTCCCGCATCACCCTCGTGCGTCATTCCATTCGTGTCCAGGCCAGCG
>JAJDAM010000081.1 GCA_029261905.1 Deltaproteobacteria bacterium | reverse complement strand
ATCACTCGGGGTGAGTCGAGCCGAACTCGACCGATTCGCTTCCATCTACCACGAGAATCATTTTGCACTGACATGGAACCACGCTGCGACACTGAATCGACTCGGTATCGGAGAAGACCTGCCGAAGCTCGCACGCGTGATCGAACTGCTGTATCGGGCCAACATCCATCATCTCGACAGCCTGTTCGGAGACGTGCTCGACGCCATCGCCAGCCGAGACCTGATGAAAGAGAGCCTGATCGTCTTCACGGCCGACCATGGTGAAGTGCTGTATCGCGAATCCGCGACGTTCAAGTGGACACACTCCATGCTGCTCGATCACGAGGTCCTGGGGGTGCCGCTGATCATCCACGCACCGAACCTCGCCTCCGCGTCGTCTCGCCATGCAGGCGTCACGAGATCCATCGACGTGTTCCCGACGATGGCGGGACTGTCGAACATCGAGCTACCGAGCGATCGTGGCATCCAGGGTGTCGAACTCGGCGGTTCGCTGACCGACGACTCGGCGAGTGGCGATCTGCGCGCGTACTCACACACCACAGTGCTCGTGAAGATGGTCTTCAGACAGATGTACCAGAAACGGCACCGGGGAAATTGGCTGGAGGCACGCCGGTTCTTCCCCGACGAGAAAGTCGATCACATCTGGGTAGCCGTCCGCGTCGGCGACGAGTGGTTCAAACATCGAAAGCTCGAAGACGGAAGCTGGACCACGCAGGCGTTCGACCTCGACGCGGACCCGGATGCGAATCGCGACCGCTTCGACCCAACCAACACACGCCACATCGAAGTCCGCGATGACCTGCTCGCCTACAAGGCGATGCTCGTACGGACGCACGGAGAAAGGAGGAAGCGCGCCATCGAAAACCGCATGTCCGACCAGCAAGAACGCGAGATGCTACGCGGCCTCGGCTACATCCAATAGATCAGCCGGTCAGGACTCGCCGCGACGAACCCGCCTCGACCGTCTGGATGCTGCGAGCCACGCCATCGCCGTCAATGCAACGCCGCTCGACCCCACCGTACCGGGCTCGGGGACCGCGACCGAATCGATCTCGAACACGTGTGCCGGCGCCGGATCGGTCGTACTGCGAAACGTCAGACCGATGCCGACTACGGAACCCGCGTCGAATTGCACGGTGTCACCCAGCGTAAAGCTCGCGGGAATCGCGGCCGCGAACGGTTCGAACGAGCCGCCGACCATCATTGCTGGCGTCTCGACCTCGTTGCCGCTTGCATCGAGCAGGTTCAGGCTCAACGTGGCAAAGCCCGTGCCGGCCGAATCTCGCACGACCGTGTCGAAGCTTTCGCCCGTGAGGTCGCGTTGTGACGCGAAATAGATCGAGAACGGCCCTGTCTCTCCCACCTGCGACAGGGTTCCGGCCGGGTCCTGAGCGCCGGGGAAGTCAGCTCGCGCAAGGTCGTCGTTGATGTTGACCGGCCCTGCGGTCGTACTGAGCGCCCAGGAACCGGAGCTGATCGACGCGGACTCGATCGAGACTCCACCGGCGGTAGCCGCCACCTCGCCCATCAGGCTGCGCAACGCGTACAGGGTATCGCCACCCTCGTCGGTTCCCTGCGCGTCGGTCTGACTCGGATAGGGATCGAATGGCTCGAGAGCCGCGGTGATCACCGGCAGCATGTCGAGGCCCGGGTCGCCGATCGAGCTGCTGTCGATCGGGTCGGAAATCACGACACTGTCCCCGTCCGCGAACGCGGTGACCCCCATCCCCATCAGCGTCGGGTCGGCCTCGATCGCTGCGGCCAGCGCCACGGCCACGTCACTCGCATTGTCTCCGAGGCTCGTCGTGACCTCGACGAGTTGTCCCAGGATCGTGACGCCTACGCCACCGCCCTGCGGGAGTCCGACCAACGGGAGTCGGTTCTCCCAGGTGCAGGTCGCAGAACAGCCATCGTCGGGTGTGGTGTTGCCGTCATCACACTCTTCGGCTGGACCCTTCTGGTCGTCGCCGCAGGTCGTCACGACGTTGAACTGCCGCATCATCTCGAGATCTTCGTGTTCGAGGATGTGACAGTGGTAGACGAATCCGATCGGCTTACTGTCGACGACTGTGCCGGTGAAGTCTTCGAACTTCGCCGCGACGCGAACCACCTCGAAGCGACCGACCTGAACCGTGTCCTTCCACCCCATCTCGGTCGCGGTGAGCGGAAGCGGGGCCCCGATCGTCAGATTGTCGTTCTGGTCGATCGTGACCGCGTGGCGATCGAGCACCTGGAACATCAACAGGTGCATGTGCATCGGGTGCGTCATTCCGGTGGCGTTTGCGAATTGCCAGATCTCCGTGCTGCCGAGCGTCGGCATCTCGCCGCGAACCGGATCGATACCGGGATCGACCGGGCCCTCCGTCCACGGAAGACCGTTGATGAGCCAATGGGGGCGCGAAACCTGGCACATGTCGAGTTCCGAGGTCCTGCGCAGCACGAAGGTCCGCACGGGAACACCGGTGATGTCGAGTGGAGCGAAGCTGCGGAGCGTCCCGGGAATGGCGCCGGTAAAGCCCGCCTCGTTCTGGACGACGAACTTCATGATCTGGGGCAGATCGACTGCGCCCATCGGGAATGGCACTCCCGCACTGTTTTCCAGCAGCACTTCGGTTCCCGGGCTGAGTGCCGCAAAATCGACGATCACGTCGGTGCGCTCGGCGGGACCCAGTGTAAACGAATTCACCGGAGCCGAAGGAGCCGCGAGCAGTCCGCCATCGGTCCCGATGATGGTGATGGGGAGGTTGTTGCCGCCGTCTTTGAAATTGAATGTGATGTGACGCGAATTCGACGCGTTCAGCACGCGCAGTCGGTACTTGCCCTGCTTCACATTCATGAACGGCCAGACGGCTCCGTTGACGATCATCTTGTCGCCGGTGAACGTCTCCACGTAGGTCTCGGGATAATCGAAGCTCCCGTCCGCGTTGAAGCTGCGATCCATCACCATCAGAGGAACTTCGAACTCGCCCGATGGGAGGCCAAGTGCGTCCTCGAAGGAGTCGCGAAGGATGTAGAACCCTGCCAATCCCATCGTGACGTTGAGGCGCGTGACTCCCAGCGCGTGGTCGTGGTACCACATCGTGGTCGGAAGCTGGCCGTTCGGATAGCGATACAGATCGCCGGGATCTCCCGGCGTGGACCAGAGTTCGGGGTGTCCGTCGAACTCTGCAAAGGTGTGGGCACCGTGCAGATGCACCACGGTGCGAATCGCCTCGGGTACCTCCGCCCCGTGAATGCAGGTATCGATCGTGAGATCGTGCTGGCTGAGCAGCGCACCCCCGGTGGTACGCAGGTCATCGATCCAGTTGACCGTCACTTCCTCATCGGCGCGCGCTTCGATCGTGGGACCGGGCACCTGGCCCTCGTACGACCACACCGTCGTCGGCGGTAGCTCGCTGTGCAACGTGAGAGGAACGCGGGTCATGCGCATCTCGTAGTGGGCGGCGGCTCCGGGCGCCCCCACGACCGGCTGCGCGATCGCGGGCATCGGCAGTGGATCGACGTACGGTGTCAGCGTGACCGGGCACAGGTTCGGCATGCACGTCGTCCCATTACCCTGGTAATCGCCGGTGCACGCTCCCTCGGTCAATTCGTCGCACACCTGGAGCCCGCTGCAGCATGCCCCTGTTTGTGCGTTCGCGACAGCCGGGCCGAGCGCCCAAATCGCGCAGAAGCTCGCGAACCAAATCCGTGCCATGGGTTGAAAATCGGTCATTCGGACTCCTGCTCGATCGTGTCGGCGCTCCTGTCTTGCCGTTCCGGCGTCACGAATGGGCTCAGCGCTGTTGCTCGATCCCGACACACACCCCCCGCGTTTGATCTTCTTTCCGCCGTCTATTGTACTGTGATCGGACCGATTGATCGTCCTTCCCGCTCGAGGAATATCGAAGCAGCGAATGATCCGCGGCCGCGACCCGCGTGCCGCTTGGATGGAGCCCCTCAAGCGTGCCCGACATGACAGACGAATCGCTCGAAATCGACTGGCCGGAACACTACGCACCCGAGAATTCGCCGGTTCACGTTCGCAACTCCCTGCGGATCGCCGCGCCGGCCGAGCACGTCTGGGCCTGGCTCGTTCGCGCCGAAGGTTGGCCCGATTGGTACCCGAACGCGTCGCGGGTTCGAATCGCCGGCGGCGCCGGGCCCGACCTGGCGCTCGATACCGATTTCCGTTGGCGCACGTTTGGTGTGGCGATTCGTTCGCGCGTTCGAGAATTCGTGCCGTGCAGCCGCATCGCATGGGACGGCCGAGCCATCGGAATCGACGTCTACCACGCATGGATCATCCAACAACAGCAAGAAGCCTGCCTGGTGGTCACCGAAGAGACACAGCACGGAGTAGCCGCTCGACTCGGCGCGCGGTTGATGCCGAATCGCATGTCGCGTTTCCATCAGATCTGGCTCGAAAATCTCGCCGAAAAGGCCGCACACGGAACGCCTCGGTGAGGAGGGTGCGGTGGCTGTGCGCGCATTGCCGTTTCGGCTCTGCCTTTCGCTGACTGCGAAAACGAGTCCGTCCGACCCGACTCCCGCCGCGTCGTCGTCGTGATAGGATGCCGCCTCGATGTTCGCGAAGCTCTTTCGTTGGTGGCGGGTGGTGGCGACCGGTTCAGCATTCGCGCTGTTCGGGATCGGCGGACTGATCACCGCGCCGCTGCTTCCGATCCTGAACCAGCTGCCCGGGTCGCAGCTCGCCCGTGAGGCGCGCGTGCAGCGGGTCATCCACTGGTTGTTTCGGGCCTTCGTCCAGTACATGCGCGCCGTCGGAATTCTGTCGGTCGAAGTCGTCGATGCGCAGCGGCTGAAATCGGCCGGCGGGCAGGTGCTGGTCGCGAATCACCCGACGCTGCTCGACGTGGTCATGATGGGAGCGTTGGTTCCCCAGCTCGACTGCGTCGTGAAGCGCGCAGCCTGGTCGAATCCGTTCATGCGTGGCGTGATTTCCGCCGCTGGATACATCCCCAACGACGCGAGCGAAACGTTGATCGAGCAGTGCGCGATGCGGCTGCGCGATGAGCGCTCGCTACTGATCTTCCCGGAAGGGACGCGGTCCCCCAAGGGACGACTCGGGCCACTGCACCGCGGTGCCGCCCACATGGCGTTGAGCAGCCAGCGGCCGCTTCGGCCGGTGTTCATTGGCTGTGACCCGCCCGCCCTGATGAGTGGACAGCCCTGGTACGACGTGCCTTCGCGACCCATGCGCTACACAATCGAAGTCGGTGAGGCCATCGATCCGCCCTCGCTCGAAGGCGGAAAGGCCCGTGGCGCCATCGCGCGCCAGTTGACCGGCCGGTTGCGTGACTTCTACATGGAAAGGCTGCAAGATCCAGACTGAAGAGGCGAAAGCCTGACCCGAGACGGTCGTGGGTCGTGGTAGCTGGGTCGTGGTAGGTGGGATGTACTCGAAGGACGAAATCTTCAAGTGGGTGGTCGAGATTCTCGCTCGCGAGTTCGGGTTCGCGTCCGAGCAACTTCGACCCGAAACCCACTTGATCGATGACCTCGACATGGACAGCATCGATGCAATCGACATGGCGGTCCGTATCGAAGAGAAGATGAAGCTGTCGTTGAGCGAGGACGACCTCAAATCGATCCTGACCGTCCAAGACGCGGTCGACCTGATTCATGGGCGCTTGGAGTAGCCGAGTCCTCTGATTGTCGAGTCGGCGAAATCAGATGTCCCGCCGAGTGTTTCGCGATGCCCGATCTCCAACCCGGTCTTCAAGCCGATCTTCGAGCCGGCCTTGAAGCCAAAGCCCAGTCCGCTGGCCCGACGAGTTCCACCGCCGAGCAGAGCCGCTGGAACCAGATCTCTGAACGTGGATCGCTGTGGGGAATGCGCTTTACCGCGTGGGCCTATCGAACGATCGGACGTCGGCCAGCCGAGGTCCTGATTCACGGCATCGTCGCCTACTTCTTCTTGACCGACGCCGCGGGCCGACGCGCGTCACTGGCCTTCTTGCGTCGCGTCCATGCCACGCCAGAGGGCAAGCGCGTGCTGGGCCGTCCTCCCGGGATCTGGCAGAGCTTTCTCCACTACCGCGAGTTCGGCCTGTCGATCGGCGACCGGCTGGCGATCTGGTTCGGGGGAAGCGACCACTTCGTATACGACATCAATGATGAGGCGTGCCTCGACAGGATTTCGACCAGTGGGCGCGGAGCCATCCTGGTCGGCGCGCATCTCGGAAGCTTCGACGCGCTGCGCGCGCTGGCCGCCCGCAAGAAGACTGCGACGAACGTTCTGATGTTCACGCGACATGCCGAGCGCATCAACACATTGTTTCGCGAACTCTCGCCGGATGAAGACACCCGCGTGATCTCGGTTCGCCCCGGTTCGGTCGACGCGGTTTTCGAGATCAAGCGTTGCATCGAGCGAGGCGAACTGGTCGCGATCTTGGGCGATCGGATGGAACCCGGCGATCAGGGACATTCGGCCTCGGTTTCACTGCTGGGAGATCCGGTCGAACTTCCGCTCGGGCCGTATCTGTTGGCGAACCTGCTGGGATGCCCCGTGGTGATGATCGTGTCGCTGCGCGAGGGCCCGGGCCACTACTCGGTATTCTGCGAGGAGTTGGCCGAACGGGTCCGGTTTCCCCGACGGGAACGAGAAAAAGGCGCCACGGAGTTGCTGGCCCTGTACGCGCGGCGCCTCGAACAGCGCGCAACGCGCTATCCATACCAGTGGTTCAATTTTTTCGACTATTGGGGCGATGACGCTTGAACGACGACCTTTCGCGCGACGGCGCAACATGAGGCAGCGGAGCCCGTGAGCCGACGTGTGGTCGTAACGGGCATGGCGGGCCTGAGTCCGATCGGGCAGCCGTGGAAGGACGTTCGCGATGCGCTGCGAAACGGCCGGTCCGGCATTCGCCGAATCGACGAATGGGACGAGATCGACGACCTGAAGACCCGTCTCGGCGCCCCGGTCCCCGATTTCGAAATCCCGGCCGACTACCCGCGCAAGAAGATCCGCAGCATGGGACGCGTCTCGCTGTTGTCGACCCGAGCGACGGAGTTGGCGCTGGAAGACGCGGAACTTCGCGATGCTCCGATCATCACATCAGGGCGCACGGGGATCGCGTTTGGATCCAGTTCCGGGAGCCCGACGGCAATCGGTGTCTATGCCCGCCAGCTTTTCGTCGGCAAGACGACCAACGGCATCGGCCCGAACGACTTCCTGCAGTTCATGAGCCACACCACTGCCGCCAACCTCGCGAACTTCTTTGGCGTAACCGGCCGCATCGTTCCGACATCGAGCGCCTGCACATCGGGCAGCCAGGGGATCGGTTACGGCTACGAGGCGATTCGCTTCGGTCGTCAGGATGTCATGCTCGCTAGCAGCGCCGAAAAACTCACCGCGATGGATGCCGCGGTTTTCGACGTGCTGTTCGCCACCTCCACGCGCAACGATGAACCGGCTGCGACACCCCGGCCATTCGACTCGCAACGCGACGGCACGGTCGTCGGCGAAGGGGCGGGATGCCTGATTCTGGAAGAACTCGAGCACGCCAAGCAGCGCGGTGCCCGCGTCTACGCCGAGTTGCTCGGTTTCGGGACCAACTGTGACGGCCGACATCTCACCAATCCGGACGCCGCCGGCATGGAGCAGGTGATGCGATTGGGCCTCGAAGATGCCGGCATCGACGCCAGCGAGGTGGGCTACGTCAACGCACACGGGACCAGCACCGAAACCGGTGACATCGCCGAAAGCCAGGCGATGACAGCCGTATATGGCGCCCATACGCCCACCAGCAGCCTGAAAGGCCACCTCGGGCACACGCTGGGTGCATGCGGGGCGCTCGAAGCCTGGATGACGATCGCAATGGTTCGCGAGCGGTGGGCTGCACCGACGCTGAACCTCTTCGAAGTCGATGCTCGCTGCGCGCCGCTCGACTACATCCGCGAAAAACCGCGCGAGATCGACGGCGACATCGTCGTGAGCAACAACTTCGCGTTCGGCGGCGTCAACACCTCGCTCGTCTTTCGCGTATCACGCGACGGCTGACACGTACCCGCGGTCTTCGGGCGACCTCTCATTCCGCGTTCCGCGCTTCGCGCTCTGCGACGTAAGCGAGTGAACGCCGGCCCAGGGCCGTTCGCTGCGGCGGAAAGGCCCACCGAAGGATCCGATCCGCCGGTCCGTCGTCGTAATAGCGGAACCAGAGCTTGCGCAGCACGAACTCGCCTGCGAACAGCACTCCAACGACCAGGTAGGAGATCAAGCCGGTATACAACGCCCACCACGCAATCGGAGCGGTCAGCGCCAACACGATCATGAACAACGCGTTGGCGGCGAGAAACACACTCCAGGCGATCGTCACCTTTCGGCAATAGGGGAGCGTGAAATACGGCAGGTCGTCTTCGACCATGCGCGCGAAGCGTTCGACGATCGGCGGCCCATTTCGCAAAGTCAGCGCAAACGTTCCGAACAGATACAAATTCACGAATACCGGAAGGAACAGCAGAATCGTGCGGTTGCCGGTCGTGAGTACAAGCCCGATCAGCACGCCGAGGCCCGCGAACTGGCGAAGCAATGTCCAGAGATCGGCGGCCGAGCCGCGGAAGCGCAACGCGACCGAGATGGCGTAGAGGCCGAGCAACAACAGCGCGAGCTGACGCGTCTCGAGCCGTGTGTACCCGAGGTATACGGTCAGCGGGTAGGCGAGGTAAAAGGCCGTTTGCAGGAATCCGGCGATTGCGGCCTGAATGCGGAACGGCGGGCGATCGGTGCTGGGAATGGGGGTCTCCATCACCGCGACGGTATCAGTTGTGGTCCGAAGATTGGGTCTCGTTGATCGCGCAGTGCTGCCCCCAAAGAAGGAAAAGAAGGCTCGGCGCCCCGCCGCTCGATCGCTAGACCGCGTATTTCAATTCATGCGACG
>JAJDAM010000080.1 GCA_029261905.1 Deltaproteobacteria bacterium | reverse complement strand
CTCGACGTCGATGTCGAGTACCGCGAGAGAGCGCGATCGGGTGACTTGAAGACGATCGCTCCGCGCCGCTTCAACCCGGAGCGCGAGTCATGGCTGCCGATACTCCATACGCACCGAGACGGCTGGTCGATCACGGCGATGTTCTCCAACACCGCCCGTGCACACCAATTCGGTACGACACGCGATTGGGTAGTGATCTACTACGAACGCGACGGCAACGAGAACCAGTGCACCGTCGTCACCGAGCGGACCGGATCGCTGGCTGGGCAGCGTGTCGTGCGCGGGCGAGAGCTGGAATGCGCGCGCAGGCAATCGCCCCCTCAGCCGAACGAACGGTCGGGTCGACCGAAGCACGACGGGTCATCGTGACGGCGAAGCTGGAAACCCGCCTCAGCAGGTCGCGAGCAGTTCTTCGATTCCCTCGTCGATTCCGCTTGCCAGGATGTCGACATCCGTGACGCTCCCTGCATCGCAGGTGATACCGAACGTGATCTGCCCGATGTAGGAGAAGATCGCGACCCCGATGCGCACGGAGCCCGCCAATGGCACGTAGGGATACGCGGCGATCATCGGTCGCCCCGCTGCATACAACGTGCGCTGCGGCCCAGGGACGTTGGTCGTGACAGTCTGGACCGAATGCTGCTCGACACCTGCGAACAGACGCGCACCGAGTGCGAGCAACATGGGCGGAGCGAACCCCGTCAATGACGTCAGTGTCTCCGCCGCGACCGCCTGGTGATGTTCTTTCAAGTTCTCCATCTGCTCGGTGATCGCATGCAACCTCTCGACCGGATCTCTGAGGCCCACCGGCAACTCCGCGAACATCGCCGAAACGCGGTTGTTCATCTCACCGCGCTGGTCGTCGCGCCGCACCGAAACGGGAACGAGTGTCCGGACGACACGGTCGCGCACCTTCTCTCGACGAGACAACAGCAACATCCGAAAGCCATGGGTGATCGCCGAGAGTACGACGTCGTTCAACGTGCCACCGTGTGCGCTGCGGATCTTCTTGATCTCCGCAATCGTCGTTCCGGCCTGTCGCCAGCGCCGATGCGGACCGATCGGACCGTTCAGCGAAGAATCCGCTGAGGTTTTCGAAAAGCCCATGGTGGAAAGGCCATCGCCAACGAGCGAAAGGTTGCGAAGCAGTTCCCGCGGATGCGTCACGGCGTTTGCCGCAGACCGGATCATTTCGGCCGGACGTTTCACGCCATCGAGCACGGCATCGGCGAGCAACTGCGCATCGCTCGGTGGCTTCTCGGGTCGCCAATCTTCGGGCGGCGGATGAGCGGTGTCCGCAGCGTCGTCGAGAATCACACCGAGCAGGTCGGTTCCCGCGACGCCGTCGACCATGCAATGGTGCGTCTTCGAGAGAATCGCCCAGCGCCCGTCCTCGAAACCCTCGACGACCCACACCTCCCAGAGCGGCTTCGATCGATCCAGCTGCTGCGACATCACGCGCCCGACCAACGTGCGGAACTGCTCGTCGGTCCCGGGAGCCGGCAGCGCCGTGTGTCGAACGTGGTAAGCCAGATCGAAGTGCGTATCGTCGCACCAGACCGGACCTGCGATCTCGAGCGGGACGAATCGGATGCGTTGCCGGTAGCGCGGCACGCGATGGAGC
Source organism: Deltaproteobacteria bacterium (assembly GCA_029261905.1). Taxonomy (GTDB): domain Bacteria; phylum Myxococcota_A; class UBA9160; order UBA9160; family SMWR01; genus JAJDAM01. The sequence continues at coordinate 4,789 of JAJDAM010000080.1, read as the reverse complement.
TTCGAAGCCAGCATCGTTTCGAATTCGTGGCTCTGAGGGGCCGGCCCATCGAACATGGCGATCGAGGCGATGTGCATGTGGTTGACCTCGTTCTCGACGTAGAGAAACGAAGCATCTTGGGGACTCAGACGATCCATGGAACCCTCCCGCGGTAATCCTGTTCGCTGCCGCGGCCGGCGCCCAAGGCTCGGCGTCCGTCGCCTGTCCATTCTATCGCCTGCCGTGCATCCGCGGCAGTGAGATGATGCGCCCCGGAACGCGCAAGCCCGGCACTGTCAGGAAGAGCTAATCCGCTCCCGACGAACCCGACTCGCCCGACGTCGGCGGAAACGAACCCAGCATCTGATTCGCGGCGCGCCTTCCCTCGTCGATGGCTTCTCCGCCCCGGTCGAGGTCGAGCAGCGCGAACGTCTCGAGCCTCGGGGTGATCAGCAGATCCGGCGGATCGCCCGCCATCCGGCTCCGCGCGATGTGAACCTGCATGATGTTCAAGCTGTTGGCGACAACTTCGTACAGCGACGGCAAGATGTCCTCCGAGCCGCCGCCCTCGCCTGCTACGCGGTCACGAAGTTCTCGCGCCCACTGCTCGATCGACGCACGCAGGTGGCCCGCTTCCCCTGTACTTCCCGTCTTGGTTCCGGCGTCAGTTCCGGCTGTTCCGGCACGCCGCTGGGCGCTGGGAGCCGCCCCACCCTGCGCACTGGCCACTTCCTCGACCGTTTCCTCTACGTCCGCCGACAGGCCCTGTTCCAGTCGCTTCTCGTGATCCTCGGCGGTTTCGGCGATGCGTGGCGGTGTGAACTGTCGGCGCAGGAGTGTCGAATTCAGATCCACAGCGATCACCGTGTCGGCCCCCAGCGCTCGACATAGCGACACAGGTACCGGGTTCACCAATCCGCCGTCCACGAGCCATCGGCCGTCCCGCCGAGCCGGCGTGATCAGTCCGGGCAATGCGACGGAGGCCCGCAGCGCCGCGTGGAGAGATCCCTCGCGCAACCAGATTTCCCGACCGCTCTCGAGGTCTGTCGCAACCGCCGCAAACGGCAGTGCAAGTGTCGAGATGTCTCGGTCCGGGATCGACGGCGACATGAACGAGAAGAACTGGGTGCCCTTGAAGAGCCCTCCCCGAAACGACAGATCGAGATTCCGAACGAGCCCCGTCCGATCCAAGCCGCGGACCCACGCTTCGAAATCGTCGAGTCGTCCAGACGCATAGGCGGCCCCCACGACTGCACCCACGCTGCTTCCACACACGACCTCAGGCGTGATCCCCGCCGCTTCGAGCGCGCGAATGACTCCGATGTGCGCCCAGCCGCGAGCCGCACCGCTGCCCAGCGCGAGCCCAACCCTGCCGCTGACGAAGTTCTTCACAGCGGGTGGCCTCGGTCAAGGTTGCTGAGCAGCTCACCGGACACGAACTTCGTGATCATTTTGCGAGCCTCGGTCGGGCGAGAGGAACGGGTTTACAGTCTCGCGGGGCGCACCGCCACCAACCACCGTGATGGGAAGTTCCGATGAGCGCGCGAACCCGATTCGGGTTCGAACGGTCATTCCGCCTCAGCCTGGCGCACCACGGCCCACTTCGGGGCAACTTGCCGCAGAAATCTGTCCCAAGACGGCGCTGCGAGCCTCGGCGAGGTTGGCACATCGGTTGCAATCGAAGTTGTGTAAACGCGGCTGTGTAGACGCGCTTCCAGCTTTCCAATCTCAGAAAAGGAGCCACCCCATGGGAAAGAAGAAGAAGGAGAAGGAGAGGAAGGAGAAGGAGAGGAAGGAGAAGAAGAGGAAGGAGAAGGAGAGTTCTGCCACCAGCCCCGCCGACCCCTTCCGCGAACTCGACGTTTTCCGTTCGCTTTCCAATCCGTGGGGGTCCGTGCCGAGCCTGCTCCAACGCTTCGACCAGTTGCCGAAGACCTTGGCACCGAGTGTGGACATCTCCGAAAACGACGGCCACTACGTCGTCACAGCCGAGATTCCGGGGACGAAGAAGGAAGACCTGACGGTCGAGCTCGAGAACGACGTTCTCGTGATTCGCGGCGAGAAGAAAAGCGAGCGTGAAGAAAAAGACGAGCACCGCCGCTACGTCGAGAGAACGTACGGATCTTTCTCGCGCTCATTCTCGCTTCCCGGCAATGCCGACCCGGACCAGGTCGATGCTTCCATGCAGGACGGCGTCCTGACCGTCTCCATCGGAAAGCGCGAGGAGGCGAAACCCAAGGCCGTTGCCGTCAAGTAGACAATGAAGCCTCTTCCCCACGAATACTCGGTGAGCGCCACTGCAATGGCCACAGGGAACGTGCGCCTCTCCGGTCACAAACTACCGGCCCTCGAATCCGCGCCACCCAAAGAGTTCGACGGACCGGGCGACCAGTGGTCTCCCGAGGAACTCTTCCTCGCCGCCGTTGTCGACTGTTTCATCCTCACCTTCCGCGCGATCGCACGTGCCTCGAACCTCGACTGGAAGGGCATCGAGGCCAAGGCCGAGGGAGTCCTCGGCCGAGTCGATCGTGTGACGCGTTTCACTGAACTCACGGTTCACGCGACACTCACGCTCGACGGGAGCGACGGGAGCGACGCAAAGGCACTCCAGCTTCTCGAGAAAGCCGAGAAGTCATGCCTGATTTCCAACTCGCTCTCGGTGCCCGTCAAACTCGAGGCCCGAGTCGTGCACTAGTTCCTTACCAAGGAGGCTGGACCCATGAAGACGACCACCGACTACGATGCGATCGTCGTGGGCTCAGGTTCCGGCGGCTTGACGGCCGCGTTGGCGCTGGCGCGTGCGGGCCGGCGAGTAGCGGTCTTCGAGCAGCACGCCCTCGCGGGCGGCTACAGTCAATCCTTCCATCTCGCGGGCTTCCAGTTCAGCCCGGGCATTCACTACATCGGACAGCTCGGCCCGGGTGGCCGTCTTCGCGAAATCTACGAAGGTCTCGGCGTCGCCGATGATCTTACGTTTCTCGAACTCGATCCCGACGGGTACGACCGCGTCTTCGTCGGCGACGATCGCTTCGACATCCCGAAGGGCCGCGAGCGCTTCCGCCAACGGCTGCGTGAACGGTTTCCGTCGGAATCAAATGGCATCGACGGCTACTTCGACGCAGTCGCGAAAATTTCGCAGCAGATCGCCTGGGCTCACCCGCCCAGCTCGCTGCGAGACGCCGCACTCCTTCCCCTGCGCATGCCCACAGTCGTCCGGTATGGGTTGCTTCCGTTCGGGCGGTTTCTCGCGGGCTTCGTCTCGGACCCATTCCTGCGCGCCATTCTGTCGATTCAAGCGGGCGACCATGGGATGGCCCCTTCACGCGCGCCCACTGCACTTCACGTCGGCGTACAGAGTTACTACTTCGAAGGCGCGTGCTACCCGCGCGGCGGAGGGCACGCGATCCCCCAAGCACTGGCGAAAAACCTCGCGCTCCATGGCGGCGAGCTGTTTCTCGCAGCGGAGGTCGACCGCATCCTGGTGGAATCGGGCCGCGCGACGGGTGTGCGGCTCGCGGATGGGCGCGAGGTCCGCGCAGAAATCGTGATCACCAACACCGACCCGGGCGTCACCTGGGGACGCCTGGTCGACGCCGAACACCAGAGTGCACGGTTGCGACGACGCATCGCTCACATGCGCTATTCGCTTTCGACGCTGAGTCTGTTTCTCGGCGTCGACATGGACCTGCGCGCCGCCGGGCTCGACTCGGGGAACATCTGGTACAGCCGGACTCCGGATGTCGACGCGTCCTACCGAACGGCGCAACTCGAAGACCTGTCGAAGCTCCAAAGCATCCCAGGGCTGTTCTTCAACGCTTCGACCCTCAAGGACCCTTCGCTGCGAAGCGATGGCTTGCACACCGTGGAGGCGCTCGCTCTCTCGAGCCCCCGTGGCTTCGACCAGTGGCGCAACACGAAACCGGGCAGCCGTGGGGACGCGTACGCCCGACTCAAGGAACGGATTGCCGACAAGATCCTCGACGAGGTCGAGCGCTTCGTCCCGGGCTTCACCGAGCGCGTCGTGTTCCGGTCCCTTTCGACACCGCTTTCCAATATCCACTTCATTCACGCGACCGACGGGGGCATGTATGGCACCGAGAAGACCTGGCGAAACCTCGGCCCCTTCGGTTTTCCGGTCCGAACGCACCTGCAGGGCCTGTTCCAGTGTGGCGCCAGTACCTTCGCGCCGGGAATCCATGGTGTCACGACGTCTGGCCTCGCTGCGGCTGCCGCAGCACTCGGCTGCGCGGACGACGAGTTGCTGACCGCAACCGGGCAGGAACTGCAAATCTTCCCATCCGATTCCCCCCAATCGTGGCCCAGTGCTATACGACCCCCTATGCGCGCAGCGTGATGGCGCGAACGAAGTCTGCACTGAAATCTTCAATGCGCCCTGCACTGAGCCCTGGAATGAACCCTAGAACGCGGGAGTCCATCGTATGAAAGTGAATACCATCCTCGTGCCGACCGATTTCTCGGACGACGCCGAAAAAGCGATCTCGACCGCAAAGGATCTTGCGCGGGTCTTCGACGCGAAAGTCGTCGTGCTTCATGCCTATCATGTCGACATCCCCGTCGTGTCGCCGATGGGGGGTGGCTATTCGCTCCCGCAGGGCTTCTATGAGAACATTCGCGAACACGCCATCTCTGAAGTCGAAAGGGTCGCGAAGGAACTGAGGGACGAAGGCATCGATGCGACCGGAATCGTACACGCTGCCCACGCCGCAATCGCCATCACCGACGAGGCGGAGAAACTCCCCGCGGACCTGATCGTGATGGGAACCCGCGGCCTCACCGGCCTCAAGCACGT